>JAUXCV010000342.1 GCA_030618675.1 Acidimicrobiia bacterium
GGATTCCCCATTCCGCGGGCCCCCGGCACCATATAGGACGCTACCAACCCTGGGTTCGCGTGCCGGTATTGATCGTCTGCGCTCAGGGGTCTGTTGGCGTGAGGAGTTCCGTGGCCTCCCCGGTGTCGAAGTCGATCGCCCACACGTCGCCGTCGGCCTTCGGCCCGAAGTTCGGGTTCACACCGTGAATGAAGACGAGGCGGTCGTTGATCGAATCGCCCACCATGGCCTCGAACTGGTAGGGCAGGGAACCGCCCCGGATCGCGAAGCACGGGGTCCATGCCGAGGCACCCACATCGAAGCCACAGACCTCGCCCGGGAACCGGGTTCTGAAGACATCGCCGTCGTGCCAGACACCCTTCGCTACGTATGCCGTGTCGCCCGCAGAGGCGTACTCCTCTCCCACTATTCCGCATTCGCCGCCGGGAGTCGGGGTCGAGATGAGGGTCGTTTCACCGGTGCGGGGATCGACCAGGGCGGTGACGTCGTGGATAGAACCGAAGATCAGACGATCGAACTCTCGTGAATAGCCGAGCAACCCGAAGCAATCCTCCCGCTGGAGTTCCGCGAGGCTCCCGACCGGCGTCGCGGTGTTGGTGTCCACGTCGTAGGCCCAGAGGTCTATGTAGTCGCCGCCGAAACCGGTCGTGATGATCAGTCCCGAGACGGGGTCGTACACGCCGACGGACGGGGAGAAGTAGACACCTGGACCCAGGAAGGCGTTGGGGAGCCAGGTCCAGGTGTTGGTGTTGGCGTCGTAGACGTGGCTTCCGCCGAGGGCGACGGTCACGTCGGAGTCGGCGTCGTAAACCAGGCCGCCGCTGAACCCACCCCTGGCGTGCATCTGTTGCCACGTGTTCGTGCAGACGTCGAAGGTCCACGTCTCGCCGGAGGCGTCGACGTAGAGAATGCGGCCGGTGCGGGTGTCGAACGCACCGGCTTCGCCACCGCTATCGGAGACAGGCCCGATGGCCGGCTCATCCTGACCTGCCGGTCCCGGTGTGTCCGGGTCGGTGCCCTCGGGGCAGACGGCGGCCGGTGGCGCGGACTTGGCCCGGGTCTCGGCGAGGATCGGGTTCCATTCCCCTGCCGTGGGAACGATCGTCGTAGCGGACGTTGTTGCGGATGTCGTCGCCGGAGCCGGTGCCGGCTGGTCGGCCACGTCCGGCTGGCTGGTTCGCACGAGCGCCGCCACACCGATGACCAACAACGCAAGGAGCAGCGCCGAAGCGAACGCGATGGCGGGCTTGAGCCACCGGAGCCGCGGAGCACGGGTTGCCCTACCGGAGGAGAGTTCCTGCGACTGCTCGGAGAATTGGCGATCTCCCAGGTCTGCGGCTTCCCTTCTTTCCTGTTCGATCTGCATGGCGAGTTCGGCCAGCTGACCATCCGTGATCATCTCGACGTCGGGCGTCGGGTTGGCGTTGCTCATGCGCTCGAGGATGTCTTCATGGTTCATCACGATCCGCCACCTCCTTCCGATGAAGGTCGTGGAATCCGTCTCTCTGCCCTCGAAGAAGGCCGCTCGAAGTCACGGGCAAGCTGCTTGGTGATGCGATAGATCCGCTGGGCGATTGCGTGGGCCGATGTCCCGATCATGTCAGCGATCTGGCTGTGCGAGAGTTCTTCCCATACGGCCAGTCGGAGAATCTCCTGATCTTCGGGACGAAGCCGGGCCACGGCATCGAGCATCTCCCGGTCCTCCGCTCGTCGCAACACGATAACCTCCGGCGATTGATCTTCAGAGGGATCGGTGTCGGCCAACTTGCGCCCGAGGGCGGCGTAGCGGTTGCGGCTCCGTCGCTGGTTGGCGAGCACTCTGCGTGCCACTCCGTAGAGCCAGGGCAGCGTGTGCTCTCCGGAAGGCACCTCATCGATCCGCCGCCACGCCACGAGGAAGGTCTCGGCGGCACCGTCTCGAGCCGACGTTGCATCGGTGCGACGGAGGAAGTACGCCAGAACCCGGCGTTCGTTCTCCTGGTACATCTCCCGAAACTGCCGATCGGCACGATCCGTCTGCATCACCTGCTCCTGGACTTCTCAATTGAGTTGTGTCCGGCAGACAGCATCTATCAGGGCGCTTCTCTGTGGAAGGGCACAATGACCCACCTGCACCACAACTCCTCCGCACGAGCCGACGGTGCCCGCAGATGACTCGATGTGGGTGATCTGGTGACCGGATGCGAATCCTCTCGCCGGGAAGAATGGCGGTGCAGGCTCTGGCAGTGATCAGAGCCGATCGGATCGCTATGAATCGTCCGGCATCGATTGTGGGAGCGATCGAAGGATTGCTTGACACTGACCCGTAATGTCAGAATACTTACCATATGGTAATCATTCTGACCACCAGGCAATCATGACCATTGACTATCGCCACCCGATCCAGCAGATTGTCACCGGAGCTCGAGGGAAGATCCTCGAGGCGATCATCCGCACTCACAACACCTACCCGGTACGCCAATGGGCGCGACGCTCCGACGT
>JAUXCV010000471.1 GCA_030618675.1 Acidimicrobiia bacterium
GAGACCAGAAGCACGTCGGCGTGTTTCACGCTCCCCACGAGCTTCATGCCGAAGCGCTCGATGTCGAACCGAGGGCACAGACAGTCGAGCACCTCGATGTCGCAGTTGTTACAGGCCCCGGCGTTCAGGTGGAACACCCACAGTGACTTTTTGAATCCCCAGCTGGTAGCACCCATGTACTTGCGCTCCGTATTGACTCTTAGAGGCCCACTATCGCGAGCACCATGCCGATGATCGCGAGAACCGTGACCGGGCCCCAGAAGAACCGGACGGCCTGGTCGATCCTCACCCTTGGATTCGTGTTCTTAATGAGAACGATTATCGTGATGATGATCAGATACTTGACGATGGTATAGAGAATGCCCCAGCCCGTCAGAACGAGCCCGCCCCAGAAGAGGGTGATGAAGAAGACGGGAAGCGTGAAGAGCATCATGGCCTGGGACAGCTTGACGACCGCCAGCGCGGCGCCTGAATACTCCATGTGCGTCCCGTCCATGAGCTCGGTTTCCGCCTCCGGAATATCGAACGGCGTATACGTGAGCTTCGCCTGCGCGCACAGGATGACGACAATGAAGGCGATGATGCACGAGGGGCTGCCCAGGAGCACACCGTTCGCCGCCTGGTAGTCGAGGATCCCGTCGAGTCTGAGCGTCATAGGCGAGACTTTGGTCACGGCCGTGAAGATGGCGATGACGAACGGCAGCTCGTACGCGAGCACCAGCTTCATCTCGCGGCTTGCTCCGACGCTCGCAAGCGGGTTGCTCGACGCCGACGCTCCGATAATTATCGCCAGCGAAGGTATCGTCAGCAAGTAGATGACACCGATCAGGTCACCTACGAACCCGTTGCCCCCCATGTTGGCCAGCCACAATATCATCGACACCACACCCACCGCCGCGAGGCCAACCATCGGGGCCAGGAGGAAACCCGTCCGCCTGGCTCCCTCGGGAATGATGATCTCCTTCCCGAGGAGCTTGAGGATGTCCGCGAACGGCTGGAACCAGGGAGGTCCAACCCTCCACTGAACTCTGGCACTCACCTTTCTGTCGACCCACTGCGTAAGAAGCCCAATGACCGCAGTGAACAAGAGGCCGGGGAAGATGAGGAAGTTCAGAACCAAGCCAAGTGATGATGCCATTTAGGCTACCTCTCTCGCTCTGACAGTGTCCACGTAATCGCTTGTGCTCCTGGCGGCTACCGTTTCCCTCGCCACGTCTTGGCGATAGCGCGGCTGCCTCTCATCGGCGTGCCCCTCTGGGCTTCGATGTCGCTCACGTCCTCGAACGTCCTTGCGCCCGAGACGCATGTTGCCGCGCACATCGTGTCCTTGCCCTCGAGGGTGCGCCAATCGCACAGATCACACTTCGGCATATGGTGGCGCGTCCGCTCCAGATCGATCGCGCCGAACGGGCACGCCTGGGCGCACGACGTGCAGCCACTGCACAGGATAGTGCTCCTGATGACCAGCCCGTCGTCCCGTCTCTTGATGGCTTCCTGGGGACACGCTGCCTCACACAGCGGCTGTTCGCAATGCCGGCAGTTCATCTGCAATACGGCATTGGTCACTACGATGGAGGCCTCGAGCTGGTCCTGCGAGTTATGGGAATAGTAGCAGGCCGCGATGCAGCTCCTGCAGCCAATGCAGCGCCCGTAGTCGAGGACGTTTCTTTTGTTCATCCAGCTCTCCCGTAGGATGGTGCCACGTAGACCGCGCGGCCAAGTCGTTCCGCG
>JAUXCV010000499.1 GCA_030618675.1 Acidimicrobiia bacterium
GGGAGCGATCACATCGGCAGCTACAGACCGATACCGCCACGTCACCGGCTCCGTCACCACCGTGCTCGACTACGAAAGGCTTCGGCCGTCGACCACAGCCGCGTGGGATCCTGAACTCGCACATCAGGTTGCCCGCGTCCCCTCACCTGACGCTGCGCTCAGCACCGTTCGCACCGCCGTCGCTCATGCACTCAAGCCCCCCGCCGGCGCCCTATAGCGTGACTGCTCGAAGGTGGCGCGGCGCTTCGCTACGCTCGGGTGCATGGCAACACTCTTCACGAAGATCATCAACGGTGAGATCCCCGGGCGGTTCGTCTGGCGGGACGAGCAAGTGGTGGCATTCCTCACGATCGCTCCATTGGCACCAGGACACGTTCTCGTCGTTCCTATCGAGGAAACCGACCACTGGATCGACCTCGACGCCGACCTGCTTGCCCATCTCATGCAGGTCTCCCAGACGATCGGAGTTGCCGTCGATCAGGCGTTCTCGCCGGAGAAGGTTGGGATGATGATCGCCGGCCTTGAGGTGCCCCACGTCCACGTCCACGTGGTGCCCATGGATACGGTGCGGGATCTCGATTTCGCCAACGCCGACCCGGATGCCTCAGCCGATGCGCTCGATGACGCGGCCGAGCGGATTCGCGCGGCGTTGGAAGTTCTGCGCCCGGTCTCGGAACCCGACTGACACGCCTCCATCTCGCTATCCTCCCGGCATGCCGTCCGCCACCTTCACCGAATCCGTTGTGATCGACGCCGCCCCCGGTGACGTCTGGGATCGGCTGCAGGAACCGGGCATCTGGGAATCAGTTGGACCGGTGCAGAAGGTCTGGGATCCCACGATCGAAGATGGTGTGCTCCTGGGGTTCAAGTGGTCCACCGACATCGGCGGGAAGGTCTACAAGGGCGTGGGCACGGCCCTCGAACACAACCGACCCGACCGATACGTGCTCGACCTCGATGCAGGTGAGATGGCCGGCAAGGTCTCCGCGAATCTCTCCCCCGGCAATCCCGGAGGGACGGCTGCCGAAGTTTCCATAGAACTGCGATCGAAGGGCATGCTGTCGTCGCTGTTCTTCCCGGCGATCAAGAACGCTGTCGGTTCCGGGTTCCCGGAACAGGTCGCCGACATGGGTGTCCAACTGAGCGACTGACGCGTCGATTCCGGCGGTATTCGTTGTTGGCGTGCTCGTGTCTCACGCTCGGAGTGGAGAAGGCAGCCCCCCTGCTTCGTCGAAGGCACCCCCCTGCTTCGTCGCTGACGCTCCTCCGCGTCCCCCCGGCTGCGCCGGTGGGACGTGCAAGGGACTCGCTGCGCTCGCCGTAGTCGGTAGTCAGTAGTCCGAGGCCCGAAGTCCGAAGATGCGCAGATAGGGGCCCGGGTCGGCTCACCAAGTACGCTGCGAACCCTGGGCTCCTACTGGCGTATAGGTGCTCTACCAGCCCACAGTTCGCAGACTCTCGCGGTATCGAATACTGAGTACTGACTACCGACTACCGACTACCGCCGAAGGCCACGTGCTGTTGGATCCAGACGTGCATGGCGATTCCCGATGCCACGCCTGCATTGATAGATCGGGTCGATCCGAACTGGGCGATCGAGCAGACCATGTCGCACGCGT
>JAUXCV010000203.1 GCA_030618675.1 Acidimicrobiia bacterium
CTGTACGTTGTCGGTATCGCATCCCGTCTGGAGGGGGTACCGTGAATGCTGCAATGCCAACGACCGAATACCTCGACCGAACGCCGATGTCCTGGGACGACTACCAGGCTCTCGACGACGACGTCCGTGGCGAGTACATCGACGGAGCGCTTGTCATGAGTCCGTCGCCCACGCTCGACCACCAGCAGGTCGGCTTCAACCTCGCTGCGGCACTCAAGAGCGCCACTGCCGATGCAGTGGAAGTGGCCGTGGCATGGGCGTGGAAGAGCAATGCTGACGAATTCATCCCCGACGTTGTGGTGTTCGAGAGGACAGCCGACCAGATCCGTCTCACAAGCACTCCTCTTCTTGCGATCGAGGTTCTCTCGACCGACCGTGGAGCGGATCTGATCCGGAAGTTCCGAAAGTATGAGCAGGCCGGCCTGCCGAGATACTGGATCGTCGACCTCGACGAGACGGGACCCGAGGTCGTCACCTACGAGCTGAGGGACGGCATCTTCGTCGAGACCGGCCGCCACCGCGGCGACACAGAAGTCACCCTCAACGTCGGCCCGATGAGCGTCACGTTTACCCCGAACAACCTGCTCGCCTGACCCGAACGCTTCGCGTTCGGTTGCTCTGCTCAGTTCCTGTCACACCCGGATCGTAGGTTGTCGGTATCGCATCCCGTCTGGAGGGGGTACCGTGAATGCTGCAATGCCAACGACCGAACACCTCGACCGAACGCCCATGTCGTGGGAGAGATACGAATCTCTCACAGACATCCGCGGCGAGTACATCGACGGAGCGCTCGTCATGAGCGCCGCACCGAGCGGGCCACACCAGGACGTTTCGCTCAGCCTCGCCCGTGCTCTGATCCTCATGGCGCCCGAAGATGTACGCGTCCGCTTCGGATGGGCCTGGAAGCCGCATTCGGACGAGTTCATCCCCGACGTCGTCGTCTTTGACGACACCGACGAAACACTCAGACTCACCGGTACTCCGCACCTCGCGGTCGAAGTGCTGTCCACAGATCGAGGCGCTGACCTGATCCGCAAGTTCCGCAAGTACGCCGAAGCAGGTCTCCCCCGCTACTGGATCGTCGACCTCGACGAGACGGGACCCGAGGTTGTCACCTACGAGCTGAGGGACGGCGTCTTCGTCGAGACCGGCCGCCACCGCGGCGACACAGAAGTCACACTCAACGTCGGCCCGATGAGCGTCACGTTTGCCCCGAACAACCTGCTCGCCTGATCCCGCCCTCGCGTTCGGTCGCAATCAGTAGTCCGTAATCCGTAATCCGTGAAGACCCCCTCATCTCGCTCATGGCTCATGGCTCACAGCTCTGATCTACTGCTCTACTGCTCTACTCAATCCCCGGGAATGCATTCGACATCCTCCCGGTTCTCCGACCACACAAGCACGAGAGGGAACACTGATGAGCCGTGGACGCGTTCGGATCGAGGATGGGCAGAAACGGATCCGGGTGTATCTCGGCGGTGAGGTCATCGCCGACACCACACGCCCCAAACTGGTCTGGGAGAAGCCGTACTACCCCGTCTACTACTTCCCCCAGAGCGACGTCCACATGGAGTCCTTGCTCGCCACCGAGCACACGAAGCGATCGCCGAGCCGCGGTACCGCCGAGGTCTTCGACGTGAAAAGCGACCGCAGGACCGCCGAACAGGCCGCCTACCGGCACACCGACTCACCGATCGAGGACCTCCGGGACATGGTCGCATTCGAGTGGGACGCCATGGACGCCTGGTTCGAAGAAGACGAAGAGGTCTACGTCCACGCTCGTGATCCATACACGCGCGTCGACGTCCTCCAGAGTTCGCGAAGCATCCGGGTTGAGGTCGACGGCGTGACCGTGGCCGAATCCAACAAGCCCCGGTACCTGTTCGAGACCGGCCTCCCCGCTCGCTACTACCTCGCGAAAACGGACGTCAACTTCGAGTACCTCACGCCGACCGACACGGCAACGCACTGCCCGTACAAGGGCACCGCCCGGTACTGGTCGGTCACCACGACCGGCGACACCCACGACGACGTCGTGTGGGGGTACGACACTCCTCTTCGCGAGTCACAAGAGGTCGCCGGCTACGTCGCCTTCTACAACGAGAAACTCGACATCTACGTTGACGACGTGCTCGAGGAGAAGCCAAAGACCATCTTCTCTTGAGGCGTGGCGACTAGAGCATTCGGTCAGTCGATGGATCCGGGAAGCGCGATCCACTCGTGTGTCTGTCCGGTGATCTCGGCGATCCGGGCGAAGTCACGGTCGTAGTGGATCACCGTTGCTCCTCCGGCCTCTGCGACGGCGGCGACAATCAGATCGGGGATCGGAAGACGGTGACGGCCGACCGCCGCCAGCGATCGTTGGATGTGTTTCGCTCGATCCATCACCGCTTCGTCGATCGGGATGTGCTCGAATCCGACGAGTTCGTCGGCCATGTCGTCGTAGTCTTCCCGGCTTCGAGCCGAATAGAGCACCTCAAGGTCGACGATGGCGCACGTTACGAGCAACCCGGCCTCTGCGAGTCGATGCAATCGCTCTCCGACACGAGGATCGCTCGCTCTCGCCAGAGCGCTTTTGTCGACGAGATAGCGAACGGGGTCAGCGCCAGGCACGATCCATGACCTCATCATCATCAAGATCGAGTCCGTCGGACGTCATGATCCGATCGATGAACCTGCGTCGGCGATCGAGGTCGACGACCTCTCGGAGGGCACTGTTGACGGTTTCCTTCATCGTCCCCGTTCCGAGCACGCGACGGGCCCGTTCGAGGGCATCGTCATCGATGTCGACCAGTCGTTTCACCATACTCACAGTATATCCATATGACATAGGTTGAGATATATCACCCGTGTGTGACAGATTCGCGTGATCGAGCACGATCTGCTCGACATTCTCGAACGCCAATCGATCGCCAAGTCCGTGGAGGTTGTCGCACCGAATGTCATCCAACGATAAGAGTGAGGATTCCCGACACCGGTAGGGTCGACAGATCACCGATGGACCGAGAGCCGATGACCACCCCCAAGGCGCCGAACCGATCACACACCGCTGTCGACACGCGCGTCTGGATCGAGCTTGGGCTTCTGGCCCTCATGTGGGGCAGCACGTTCCTCCTGATGAAGGTCGCCGTCCCCTCGGTTCCCGCCTTCACGATGTCGGGTGTTCGGGGGCTCCTGGCGGCGGCGATTCTCTGGATCGCCGTGCGTGCAAGGCGCAGAGAAGCGAAGCAATCGAACGGCAGTTGGATACCGCCGGTCGTGCTCGGAACCCTGAGCGGATGGCTGCCGAACGTGCTCACGGCGTGGGCGCTGCTGCGACTCGACAGCTCCGCGGCCGGGATGCTCAGTGCAGCAGCGCCGATCTTCGTAGTGATCCTGGCCCACTTCTTCCTCGCAAGCGAGCGGATCAGCGGCGTCCAGGTTGGCGGCGTGGTGATCGGACTCGGCGGAGTAGGGCTCATCATCGGTGTCACGCCGGCGTCGTTCGGTGGACAGGATCTCGCCGGTCAGCTCGCCATGGTGGCCGTCGCTCTCAGCTACGCGGCGGGGACGGTCTACGCACGCATGATCGGCGCTCAGGACGCTCCCCGTCTCGCCATGCGTCAACAGTTCGTGGCGGGGATAGTCGCTGTCGCCGTCGCCCTCGTGCTGGAACAGCCGTGGAACGTCGAGCCAGAGCCGATCGCCATCGCAGGCATCATCGGTCTGGCCATCTGGGCGAGCGCCATCCCCATCTGGCTGTACTTCAGGATGCTGGGGCACACCAGAGCCGTCACGGTATCGCTGATCGCCTACCTGATTCCGGCCGTCGCGGTGATCCTCGGCGCCCTCGTCCTCGGTGAGAAGCTCGATCCGTCGGCCGGCGTCGGTCTTCTCGTCGTGCTCGTCGGAGTTTTCATCACAAC
>JAUXCV010000232.1 GCA_030618675.1 Acidimicrobiia bacterium
GTGATCACGAAGATGCCGGGCACGAGGTACTGGATGTAGTCGACGCCGGACCCTGCTGCGATAGCTCCGCCGAAGACGTAGTAGAACAGTAGAAGGAAGAACACGCCCATGATCACGGCGAAGGTGAGCATCTCAGGCTGTCGGCGCGTGCGGATGAGGTCGCGCCAGGTCATCGTCGCGGTGTCCTGAAGCGCCCATTGGAGCCGCTCCGCCAGTCCGGATTCGCGAGCAGGGTCCTTCTGGATCGTGGTCATCGGTCACCTCCGGTCGCGGTAAGGGTCAGGAAGACGTCATCGAGCGTCGGTCGCCTGAGCTGGAAGTCGGAAATCGAGATGCCCTCAGCATCGAGTTCCCGGAGTACCGCGAGACTCTGGCCTGATCCGTCCTTCAGCGGAATCTGAAGACCCGCGTCTGCCGGGTCGCTCGACACGCCTGAGGCAACCCGCCCTGCCACCTCAACAGCCCGTGCGAGATCCGTCCCAGTGGTGACGTGAACCTCCAATACGTCCCGCTCGAGGTCCTCCTTCAGCTCGGCACTCGTACCGGAAGCCTTCATGACCCCTTCGTCGATGATGACGATTCGGTCGGAGAGCCGATCGGCTTCCTCGAGGTACTGGGTCGTCAGCACGACGGCAGTCCCCTGTGCCGCAAGGTCAGCGATCTCGTCCCACAGCTCTGTGCGGCTTCGGGGATCGAGGCCGGTCGTCGGTTCGTCGAGAAAGAGAACAGGCGGGGCGGCAATCAGGCTTGCCACGACATCGAGCCGGCGGCGCTGCCCACCCGAGTAGGTCTCAGCGATTCGGTCAACGAACTCTCCGAGATCGAAACGATCGACGAGGTGATCGATTCGCTGTCTGCGTTCACCGCCCGGGATCTTGTAGAGACGACCGAACATCTCGAGGTTCTCGCGCGCGGTGAGCTTCTCATCGATGGCCGCAGACTGACCGGCCAGGCCGATCACACGTCGCACTGCGTCCGGCCGCGCGGCAACGTCGAGGCCCACGATCGTCGCGGAACCCTCATCCATCGGCAACAGGGTCGTCAGCATCTTGATCGTCGTGGTCTTGCCGGCACCGTTGGGTCCCAACAGGCCCATAACCTCGCCCGCCTCGGCGTCGAAACTCAGATCACGAACGGCGACGGTGTCGCCATAGGACTTGCCGAGACCCCGAGCGCAGACGGCTGTGGTGTCGGTCGCTCCGCCGGCATTCGAGGGGGATCGATCGGTCATCTGTGCTTCTCGCTTCCGTCGACAGTATGGACATCTTATCATACGGCTTGGACACTATGTCCAATTCGGTGTGATGGCAGCGTCAGCCCGCAGGCAACTCTGTCGTCCTGTTCGCCGGCGCGACCCTCCTCATGAGAGTTGTGCTCGAGGCTCTCAACAAACGCTGATTCACGATCGGTGACGTCACCATCAACCCACTGGGTCTGTCGATCACACCGATTCTGATCATCATCGGAATCGGTCTCGGCGTTGCCTTCCTGCATTGGTCCCAGCACCGGGAACGACAGGGCAAGACACCCCTGCTCAGGGTCGGAATTCTCGCGAATGGGACCTTCGTCACCGGCTTCAGCACCGATGCGCTGCAATCGGTCACGCTTGCCGGCGTACTGTTCGTCTTCCCACTCTTCCTCCAGCAGGTGCTCGGCCAGTCGCCGCTCGAAGCAGGGGTCACGCTGCTTCCGTTGTCGGTCTCAGTACTCGGCGTGTCCCTCCTCACGACAAGCTGGGGCCGGTACGTCCATGCCAAGTACTTGATTCTCATCGGTGCCGCCTTGATGGGTGTTGGCATCCTCTGGTCGGCGGTCGTGGTCGGCGCCGGCATGTCGGCCTGGGACTTCGCATTGCCTCTGTTGGTCTTCGGCGCCGGTACCGGGCTCCTCTTGGCGCAGGTGCCGAATCTCACCCTGTCATCGGTCGATCCGTCCGAGGGACCCGAGGCTTCCGGCGTGCAGAACGCAGCCAAGGAGACCGGAACCTCGCTCGGGACGGCGATCATCGGTTCGGTGCTGCTCGTCGCTACGTTCTCCGGTGTGGTTTCGTCGCTTGCCGCCGAGTCTGGCCAGCAGCTCGACGCTGCCGAGCGCGAGCAGATCACCGTCGAGTTCGAGGACCTCCTGGAGTCGCTCGATGCGAACCAGCAGAAGGAGCTCTATCAGCAGATCGATGCTGAAGTCGACGGCCGGCTCGGCACGATCGTCACGGAGGCGCAAGTCGATGCGATGAGGCACGCGCTCGCCGCCGTCGGGGCCTTCATCGCGGCAGCCTTCCTCGCCGCCACGTTCCTGCCGAGGGGCAAGCTCGAGGACGACCGACACATCGACGCCGACCACACGATTGAGCGACGCACAGCCACTCCGCAGCGAGGCCTCTAGGCCTCCGAACTCTCATGGCGGAGGATCCTCCTTGGCGGCGCCGCCTCGCATAACATGGCGCGGTTGCCCCACCGCCCCGGAGGACCAGGCTCTTGACGACACGCCGCCGACACGACCCAGAAGCTTGCGATCATTGCCGCCGGAACCGCACCGCATCCACGAGCCTCAGCGACCGACCTTCCTGGATCAGCGACGCCGTTTTCTACCAGATCTTCCCCGACCGGTTCGCAAAGTCGGATCGGGTCCGCAAGCCCATCAACCTCGAGGCCTGGGATTCACCCCCGACCTACCACGGGTACAAGGGCGGTGACCTGCTCGGCGTGGCAGAGCATCTCGACTGGCTGACCGAACTCGGTGTCAACGCGATCTACTTCAATCCGATCTTTCGCTCGGCCTCGAACCATCGCTATCACACGCACGACTACTACCGCGTCGATCCGATCCTCGGCACCGACGAGGACTTCGACGAACTGCTCTCCGCTTGTCACGAACGCGGGATCCGCGTCATCATCGACGGTGTCTTCAATCACTCGAGCCGTGGCTTCTTCCGCTTCCACGACGTGTTGGAGAACGGGGAACAGTCGCCGTATCTCGGGTGGTTCCACATCAGTGGATTCCCACTCAACCCGTACGACATGGACGAACCGGCGAACTACGAGGCGTGGTGGGGGATGCGGGCGCTGCCCAAGTTCAACACCGACAACGCTGAGGCTCGCGACTACCTGATGCGGGTTGGCGAGTACTGGGCGAAGCGGGGCATCGACGGGTGGCGCCTCGACGTCCCCGAAGAGATCCAGACGCCCGGCTTCTGGGAGGAGTTCCGGGAACGCACCCGGGCAGTGAACCCCGATCTCTACATCGTCGGCGAGATCTGGGCCGACGCAGGCGACTACATCAACGACGGAACACGCTTCGACGGCGCGATGAACTACCCGTTCACGACGGCGACGATCGCATACACGGTTGGCGATCGGCTCGACCGGTCGACGACGATGGACAACCCGTACTACAACATCGCCCCGGCTATCGACGCCGGCAGGTATCGGGACCGCATCCAGAAGCTTCTCGATCAGTACCCCGAATCGGCCGCACTCGCCAACCTCAATCTCCTGGATTCCCACGACACCGCCCGCATGCTCACGATCGCGTCGGGTGATGAAGATTCAGTGGTACTCGCTCTGGCACTGCTCCTCACCTTCCCCGGAGCACCGAGC
>JAUXCV010000045.1 GCA_030618675.1 Acidimicrobiia bacterium
CCCCGACGACGGCGTATGCAAGTTCCTGTCCGATCAGGGTCCCGAGAGCACGGAAGAAACCGACGAGCAACCAGATCACAGCAAGGACCGCGAGCGTCGCTACGACAAGCCCGAGCGCCATCCACGTAACCGCCAGAGATGCACGATCCACGGTGAGTGAACGGATGCGGGTGGCGAGTTGTTCGAGGAAGTCGGCGATCTTGGCTGGGTAGTCGCTGCGCGGTCGATCGGTCATGTCGATGAAGGATAGCCGAATCACGGCATCGTTATCTCCGCGTGCTGGCGAG
Organism: Acidimicrobiia bacterium; assembly: GCA_030618675.1. Taxonomy (GTDB): domain Bacteria; phylum Actinomycetota; class Acidimicrobiia; order Spongiisociales; family UBA5794; genus JAHEEL01. The sequence goes on from JAUXCV010000045.1 coordinate 288, forward strand.
TTCCAGACATGAGTCCACGGCGAAGACAGCGAGGAACGAATCCCCTTCAGGAGGGGAGACAGATATCACGACGGCCGGGGTGCCTTCGTAGGTCGTGGTGGCGACGGGAGAGAAAGACGACGCTGTGTCGTCGGCCTGCAGCGAATCAAGACAAGCATCCACCTGAGCGGCATCGGGTTCAGAAGATCTCGTCGAAGGCGGTGAGGCGCTGTTCTCGAGAGATTCCGGATCCGATTCGAGTTGTTCCTCGAGTGCGTAGAGATCGATATCCAACAGGTATGGAAGAGAGGTTGGAACTATGACCACGTCGGAACTCGCCGCGGTCGTTGTGGATTGAACCTCGTCGGCGGCAGAGATCTCCTCGTCGATAGAGATTTCCGATTCCGGAGGGGGTGCGGCTTCGCTCTCGTCGGCGGAGTCCCTATCGAGCGAAGCGTTCGGCACCGATGTGGTGAACTCCGTTGCCTCCGGTGCGGCGGCATCTGCGCTTCCGGTTCCACCATCTCGACTCTCGGCGGGGTCGGCGAAGCCCTCGGCAAGCTGAGCGCTCGGTACGGTCGTGGAGATCTCCGAAGAGAGCATCGCTACGTCCTCCCTCGCGTCATCTTGCGACAGTGCACCGGGAAGGATGACGACTGCTCCAACGACCACCGCTGCGGCCACGGCGAAACCACCGAGTGGTGCCCACCAACGCTGCCACCGGGAAGGCGCCGCGACCACCGGGACGGGGACATCATCGAGATGAAGTTGATGTCGGAGCGCTGCGTGCAGCGTCGTCCTCTCCTCCGGTGTCATCGACGGCAAAGGAGATGCTCCGAGCGCGGAGATAGCGGACATCTGCGTCTCGTACGCTGCACGGAGATCGGAGTCGTTCTCGATCCGGGTCAGGGCCGAGCGTTCCTCCTCCGGGGAGAGACGGCCGCCGATCAGGTCGACGATGAGTTCTTGATTGCGTTCGTTCATGATGCACTACTTGGATGCTCAGACCCGGGCGCGAAGTTCCCGAGATCTTTGGCGAGTTGCTTTCTCGCCCGGAACAAGCGGCTCTTCACTGTTCCGATGGGTACTTCGAGGGTATCGGCGGCGCCCTCAAGAGACATGCCGTCAAGGTCGACGAGTACCACAGCAGCGCGGAAATCGGGCGTGAGTCTGGCGAGGGCCGCTTCGATGTCCGGTCGTAGTTCTACGGCGTGGAACTCGTCACCGCTCCGCGGGTCCGACGGGTCGAAGTACTCCGGCATGGACTCGGTGCGCTTGCGCTGCTGGCGCCGCAAGTGGTCGTAGCAGGTGTTCACGGCGACGCGGTAGAGCCATGTGCTGAAGGCGGCTTGTTCCTTGTACCGGTCTGCCTTACGGAAGACGGTGAGGAAGACGTCCTGAGTCGCATCAAGCGCCGCATCCCGGTTCCTCATCATGCGGAGACAGATTGCAAAGACGCGGTCCTCATGGGCGGCCATGAGTTCGTCGAATGCAGACACGTCGCCTTCGAGGTAGCGGCGGATCAACTCTCTGTCTTCGGAGGAACGGGCGGTCATTGAGACTGATTCTGGTCCGCTCGACGATCGGAGGCGACTCGCACCACTACGGGAGGAGGCGGATTTCCGCGATCGAGGTGCTGTACGAATCGTCTGTTCGCTGTGGGAGGGAGGTGATCCAGACGAGCCAGAAGCCCTCCTCCCGGTGGGCAACGTCGAGCCGCGTCGTCCCCGTGAGAATCTGTGCCGCACCGATGCGATCCCAGTCGCCCGGCACGTCCGGCAGGGTCCCGTTCCACGCGACGGTGAAACGGGTCTCCGGCGTCCCGGTGATCTCTATGGCGCCGATAGGGATCGGAGCCTCGAGAACGATCCCCACGCCTTCTTTGGTTTCGTCGAGCGGGGCGGGATACGGTTCGGTTTCCCACGACGTCGTTCGTCGGCCGTCTATCACGGAGTCAAGGGTCTCGTCGTTCTCGATGCCGTCGCCGAACGGGTCGTAGATGCTGACCAAGGCCGGTATGGCGTTCTCGGTCGGGGAGTCCGTCGTCGGGGCTGTGCTCGTCGGCGTGTTCTGTTCTTGTTCGGCCGGCGCCGCCGGGTAGAGGAACGGCGAGTCGGGATCGACATCGATCGAGAGTCCGAGGACGGAGAGAACAAGAACGATGGCGACAACGATTGCGAACAGGACGAGGGGTTTCAGAGACCACGAATGATCGACGTCCGGTTGAGGATGCAGCGAGGCGGCGCTGAGAGCTTCGGCGAGGCCCGTAGCGTCCAGGCTCCCGGTCTCGGCCGCTCCGAGAGCATCGTCGACTGAGGAGGGGATCCCTTCGGCAACGTGAGACGGTCGGACGGCGGGGTTGTCGCTGCCCGTGATAGCGGTGCGAAGCGCTGCAGCGAGTGCAGACGTGTCATCGGCCTGGGTGGTCGTGACGGGGACGCGTCCGAAACTCGCGAGGCGCGCAGGATGGGCAGCGGAGAAGTGGATGGCTCTCGGGTCGATCGCTCCGTGGATGCCGCCGCTCGCGTGGAACGCTGCCAAGCCGGACGCCAGGCCCGAAGCATTGGTGAGGTACTCCGCGATCGGGAGTGTCTCGCCCGCCTTGAGTCGGTCGGCGATGGTCACCGCGCCGTCCCACTCAGCGACAGCGTACGCTGATCCGTCGACTTCTCCGGCAGCGTAGATCGTCTGAACATGGGGGTGAGAGGTCGCCGCAGCGGCGCGAACGGGAGCTAGAAATGCCGCGATCCGATCGGCGTCGGCATCAGGACCCGGGAATCTGATCAAGACGGGACGTTCGAGGTGCTCGTCGGTAGCGAGCCACTCTTCGATGTCGCCATCGGCACCGAGCCTGACGTTCATCCGATATCGAGAGGGAATGCGAGGGGGCATCGATCAACCTCGACGAAGCACGGCGAGTGGGTCGGGGAGCGTGACGAAGCCTTCTGACGCGTACAACGCGATGGCGGCGTCGTTGTCGGTCTGGGTGTTGAGCATCATCGCCCGACTCCCGGCCGACTGCGCGGTACGAGCAGCGGCCCGGGTCAACGAGCGGCCCATCTGGTGGCCCTGCCAATCGGGATGGACGGCGAGTCGTTGGAGATATGACATGGCGTGGCCGAATCCGACGATGGCGAAAGCGACGGGTGATCCGTCCGGTCCGCGAATGAGGAGAGACCTGGTCTTTGAGGTCGCCGCGACGGCCTCGGCCATCCCGAAACGATCGAATCTCCAGAAACGATCGAAGGCAGCGTGGTCCACGCTCAGGAGATCTGGGATCGAGTGGTCGGGTGGAGAGATGACGAGGTGGTCGGGTGATGGGAGTTTCCCGGCGAGGTCGCGACGCATGAATGCCAATGGAACGAACTCAACGAACCCGGCGGCTTCCCATGGACGGCGACTACTCGAAGGGAGAGGGGGTGAGAGGACGTAGGGAGCGCCCAGTTCGTTGAGTCGCTCCGAACACAACTCCAGGAAGGACGACCCGCCACGAACGAGACGCAAGGCGGCATCGGGTACGAGATCGTTCCAGCGCCGGGCTTCGGCTCGGGCCCAGCCTCTCCTGAAGCGAATCGGCTGCGGCCACGAACCGCGTTGAAGCACCGGGATCGGGCGCTCGGCCATTGCCATGACACCTCCGTGCCGCTGGTGCGAATCCAGCGTACCGTCGATGAAGGGTCACGCGACCGGGTGCCGTGGAGAAGGGAACGACCTCGCGATGTGCACACGAACCTTCAAGCGTGGGACCATATGGAGATGCGATCCGCACTCGTCACTCATCCGTCAAGCTTGGAGCATGTATCGCCCGCAGAGCATCCGGAGCGGCCGGAGAGGGTCACTGCCGCGATCGAGGGTGTCGCGACGAGCGATCTCGAAGTTGTTCGCGCTGAGGCGCGGGCGGCGACGCGGGAGGAGTTGCTCGCTGTGCACGACTCCTCGTTCCTCGATTGGTTGCAGGGATTCTGCGTCGGAGGAGGAGGGTCGATCGACGCGGACACCTACGCCGTGGGGAGATCATGGGACGCTGCACGATTCGCCGCGGGCGCAGGACTGACGGCGATCGAGGCGATCGAGCGAGGCGATGTGGATGTCGGGTTCGCTGCAGTTCGGCCGCCGGGTCACCACGCGGAGGTCGATCGGACGATGGGTTTCTGTCTGATCAACAACATCGCCGTCTCCGCAGCAGCCCTCGTTCGACAGGGGCGGAGAGTGGCCATCGTCGACTGGGATGCCCATCACGGAAACGGCACACAGGAGACCTTCTTCCGTTCGCCGGATGTGCTCTACGTGTCTCTGCACCACTCTCCGTTCTATCCAGGGACGGGCCGGATCCAAGAGGTGGGGAGAGGACTGGGGATCGGAGCGACGGTGAACATCCCTCTCTCAGGGGGATCCGATGGGTCCGTGTACCGCGGGGCGTTTTCACGGATCATTCTCCCCATCCTCGACCAGTTCGACCCAGAGTGGCTGCTCGTGAGCGCCGGGTACGACGGGCATGTCTCTGATCCTCTCGGCGGGATGGCATTGGTCGCCGAGGACTATGGAGCGATGGCAGCAGCCCTCGGCGAGGCGATGAACAGAACGAACACGGTGTTCTATCTCGAAGGTGGATATGACCTTCGAGCGATCAGCGATTCGGTAGCGGCCACCCTCGACGGATTCGCATCGGGTTTGCCGGCGCTCGATCCTCCGGACGGCGGCGGTCCGTTGATCGATAGCGCCGTCGAAGTGCTGTCCCTGTTCTGGGATCTCGACTAGCGAACAGACAACAGACAACAGAGAACAGCGGACAGCAAACAGCGATCAGCCCGAGCATGCAGGTTCCGTCTGTGGTCTGTTGTCTGTCCTCTGTCTGCTTTCGCCCTAACCGCCGGTCCGGTCTCTCCGACCGGTACTCTCGGGGCGAGATGCCCAAGTTCACCTGCCAGACGTGTTCCACGGAGTTCTCTCTGCCGCAGCACGTTCTCGATCGCTACCCGGGTTGGGTCCCGAAACTGTGCCGTGACTGCAAGCCCGCGAGGGGATCGGCTTCCGCCGAATCGATCCCGGGTGAAGATCCTCAAACGGGAGTGTTCACGGATGGCGGATGCGTGCCGAATCCCGGTCCCGGTGGATGGGGTGCCGTGTACGTGGTCGATGGGGAGATCGTTTCCGAGAGACACGGTCACGATCCAGGCACGACCAACAATCGGATGGAGCTGATGGCGCTGATCGAGGGAGCGAAGATGATCCCCGAAGGCACGGCCTTGATCGTCTACTCAGATTCCAACCTTGCTGTGAGGACGATCAACGAATGGGCGGCCGGTTGGGAGGCCCGTGGTTGGAAACGCAAGACCGGTCCCGTGGAGAACGTCGAACTCGTCCGCCGTGCGTACACCGTGTTCCGAAAGCGACCGGAACTCGAACTCCGGTGGATCAAAGCACACGCGGGCTACACCTGGAATGAGTACGCGGACCGATTGGCGAACCGGTGGAGAGAGTCGTGAGACGACAGGCGACAGCCAGACAAGTCGTAACGAGCGACGGGCAACAGCCTTGGTTTTCCTGTGGTCTGTGGTCTGTGGTCTGTGGGCCTAGCGAGGGGGGACGCCCGTGATCCCTCCCCGACTGCAGGACTTGTTGGCAACAGGGACTCCAGCGCGTGAACTCTCTGAACTCTTCGCCGAGGAGGGGCACAGTCTCTACCTCGTTGGGGGGAGCGTACGCGATGCTCTGCTCGATCGGCCGAACTCAGACCTCGACTTCACCACGCCCGCCCGCCCCGCCCAGATAGAAGAGATCGTGCGGCCGTGGGCGGCAGATCTGTACCTGGCCGGCAGGACATACGGAACCATCGGAGCGATCCGGGATGGACGGGTCCACGAGATCACGACGTTCCGTTCGGAGATCTATCGCGACGAGAGCCGCAAGCCCGAGGTGACGTACTCGGATAACATCGAGGAAGACCTCTCCCGACGGGACTTCACGGTGAACGCAATGGCGATCCGTATCCCGATCTCGGATGACGACGCTCCTGAGATGATGGATCCCTTCGGTGGTCTCATCGATCTCCACTCTCGTCTTCTCCGCACGCCGCTCGACCCCCGGATCTCGTTCGGCGATGATCCGCTGAGGATGCTCCGCCTGTTTCGGTTCGTCTCGCGACTCGGTTTCGTGCCGGACGAGGCGGCGCTGGACGCAGTTGGTGACATGCACGACCGTCTCGAGATCGTCTCGGCAGAACGGATCAAGGGAGAACTCGATCTGCTGATAACTGGAGACCACGTTGGCCCTGCGCTCTGGGGTCTTGTCGAGACGGACCTTGCTGAGGAGTTCATCCCGGAATTGCCGGCGCTGGCACTCCAGGTCGATCCGGCCCATCATCACAAGGACGTTCTCGCACACTCGATAGCCGTGGTTGAGAAGACGTCACCCCGTCTCGAACTGCGCCTGGCAGCGCTGTTCCACGATATCGGCAAACCCGACACGCGGGAGTTCGGTCCGGGAGGGGTCTCGTTCCATCACCACGAGGTCGTTGGGGCACGCATGACGAGGCGCCGCATGAAGGCGCTCCGCTACTCGAAGAAGACCACTGAGGACGTATCCCGGTTGGTGTTCCTCCACATGCGGCCACACACGTTCAAGATGGGGTGGACGGATGCGGCGGTACGCCGGTACGTTCGCGACGCCGGTGACCTCCTCAAGGACCTCAACGAACTCGTGCGGTGTGACGTAACGACCCGGAACAAGCGTCGTGAACGGGCGATCTCAAAGAGGATCGACGAACTCGAAGAGAGAATCGCCGATCTCCGCGAGAGAGAGGAACTCGAGGCCCTACGCCCGCCGATCGACGGGAATCAGGTCATGGAGCACCTGGGTCTCGAACCCGGGCGCCGGGTGGGGGAGATCATGAGGATGCTCTATGAACGGCGGATAGAGGACGGGCCGTACTCAGAGGAGCAGGCGTACGAGATGATCGATCTGTGGGTAGGCGAGCCTTCGTAGCTGTTGTACCGACAGGGTCCACATCGATCCGGGAGGGGTCGAATCCCGCTCGTCCTACACGCTCTTCGGGTCGGACCCTCTGAGTCTCCCAAGCGCTTCCCATCCAGGCGCGGCCGTGAACCAGAGCAACCCGGCAATGCTGAGCGCCGAAGCGAGGCACCACATGCAGGTGGCGCCGATCACGAACGGCTCAAGGAACGTGAGATAGACCGAGAAGACGGTGCCGCCGAACGCCGTCGCTGCGACCAGGACGGCGGCTACATCGGCGACGCGACCCTTCATAACTCTTGTGACGGTCCACCCGATGAGGAGCAAGGCATAGGCGATGACACCGAGGACCCCTATCGGAATGCCGAAGATCCACGCGTACTCGCTCTCCTGAACAGCGTTGCAGTCACCCACGGGTCCACAGACGGCTTCGACGCCACTCGTTTCGACGTTTCCGAGGTACAGCGACACGCCCAATCCGATCAGGATGAGCACAGGGACGACCCAGACAGGGCCGCCACGGAGCGATCCGCGGAGAACCATGATCGGGACGAGAACGAGACTGGCGAGCAATCCAATCAGAACGAGAATCGCAAGACCATTGCCGAGGGGGTCGCGAGCGATCCGGTCGCCGACCGTCTCGTCTCTGGCTTCCGGGAGAGCCTCAGCGGGATCACCGGATGCGTCATCGTTCGCCGTGTCATTGCTCGTGGAGCCATCGTCGACCGGTTGTTCTGACTCGGGAGACGCCGGGATCGTCGCGAGGGCGTCGTCGAGACCGGGGATCTCCGGCCATGCGATCCCACCACTCGCAAGGCCCTCTTCGATGATGATCGGAAGCTCTGTCGGAATCTGCTCGGATCCGACCAGATAGATATCGTCGACGTCGAGGCGCGGGACACCCGGACGGGCGATCTCGAGCCGCTCCGAATCTTCGGCGAACATGATCCCTCCGGCTTCCACGCTTCCGTCCACCAGAAGGATATCGAGCGTCCCGTTGGTCATCTCGTAGAAGGCGACTTCCTCAGGAGGGATGGTGTCGTCGAAGATCACCACGGGTTCGCCACCGTACTGCTCGAAGATGCCGGGCAGGTGTTCGTTGATGACGATTTCGCAGTGACCGCATGTTGGAGAGAAGAACATCACAGCTCGGACCACGGGAGCTTCGTCCGTATCGGTCTGGGCGAGCGCGGGGAAAGAAACGACGACGAGCGTCGCTATCAGTAGGAACAGGAGCGTGGCCCTCGTCTTCATGTCCGCATAGCCTGGCGTGATCTGAGAGATACCGACAGGACCGGACGTCCGGAGAGCGGCGACTCCCGGGACTCCGGTCCTACTCGCGGTATCGATCCTCTGTCAGCCGAGCAGTTTCATCTTCGCAGCAGTGAACTCCGCGTCGGTGAGAAGACCGGCGGTCTTCATGTCGGCGAGCCTCTGGAGCTGGGCCATCGTGTCGTCGGCCGCAGGGGCCGGCGCCACCGCCGGCTGTGGAGCCGGGGCTTGCTGGCCTTGCATGGAGTTCATCTGCGCCTGCATCTCGTCCAACTGAGCCTGGGATTCGTATGCAGCCTGATTCGCGTTGGCCTGTTCCTGGGCTGCTGCCTGCTTATTGGCGGAACTCTTTCTCATACTGCCGCTCACCGCCGTGGCGGTTCCTGCGATCACTGCGGTGCGGGCCATCGTGCCCGCTATTCCCGGCCGTCCTCGTCTTCTTGGCATCTTCAGTTCCTCTCTATTCGTCTTCGAGCGCTGCGACGGCGGCCAGGACCTCGTCCACGACGAGTCCCGGGATCCGCATGTTGGCGAGGAGGATTCCCCCCGAGTCAACGAGTTCGTCCCGCAGCGGTTTGAACCATGTGTGTTCGAACGCGAGCGCCGCCGCAGAGGAGCCGGGCACCAATGCTTCGGCGAAGCCTTCCATGTCCTCTTCCGAGATCAGGCCATTGCTTTCGTCGAGGAACCTATTCAACGCAGCTACGTCCTGACCGGGATCGACCTGGTCGAGTTCGATGATCTCGATCTCGCCGTCGTCGTCCTTGAAGATGAGAAGCGCGTCGACGAGGGTGATGACACCATCGTCAACCAGTCGTTCGATCTCCGGCAGGATGCCTCCGGTGAATTGATTGCCGGGGAATCCGATGACCAGTAACTCGATCGGAGCGAGTGCCATGAAGTTCTCCTTGCGGTCGGGTAAAGCGAAGTGTTGTCGTGCCGTGGCGGTTACGCAACCGCGACGGCCGACGCACCGTGTCGGGAGTACCTACGGATCGATAGCCGACAGCCAGAAGCGACCTGGGGTTTGCTACCTACAATCGTCGCTGTCCGCTGTTGCTTGCACTGCCTGTTGCTTGCACTGTCTGTTGCTTGTTGCTTGTTGCTTGTTGCTT
>JAUXCV010000445.1 GCA_030618675.1 Acidimicrobiia bacterium
GGGACCAGAATGCCTTCTGGTTTCGGCTCCACCGTCGTGGCCGTGGCACCGGACGGCACCGTCTGGGTCGGGGCCGAGAACGTGGAAGGCGCCGAACTCGTCGGCATCGCATCGTTCGACGGCAACGCGTGGACGGTACACACCACTGAGAACGACCTCCTCGCCAACACCGGGATCGTTGCCATCGGACTCGACGGCACCGTGTGGGCGATCCACGCCCCATACGAGGTAGACACCCCGGGCGTCTCACGATTCGACGGCGACGGATGGACGGCTTTCCCCGGAGTCATTGGAGAAGGCATGTTCGCCTCGGTAGACGCCGACGGAACCTTGTGGATGCCCGCCGGCGACCTTGCCTCGATCATCGGCTTCGACGGGGTCTCCACGACGCAACTCGAACTCCCCATCTCCGAGACCGAAGTCGTGGTCCCCGACCCGCCGACCGGAGATTGGGATCCGATCCTCTCGGAGGCTCGCTCGAAGGCACCACCCGTCGCTGCTACATGCTCCTCCGGCACGGACCCGAACGTCCCGGGGCCGGTTGGACAGGACCGCCCGATACCGGGCACGTACTCGGATCAGGCCGCAGACTTCGACCGGGCCTGGGGCCGCGTCGTTCTGATCGATGCGTACCACGAGACGTGGACACTCGACGTGTGCACGAACACCTGGCACGAGTTGAACGCCGACGGCTTCCTGCCGGAGGGTGGATCGCTGGTCTACGACGTCGATTCGGATCGCTCCGTCCTCTTCGGAGAGGGACAGGTCTGGGTCTACGACCGGGACGAGAACACGTGGGAGGCGCGCCATGCTCCCGCAAGCGACAGTATCGGCTGGGGCGGTCTTTCAGCGATCTACGACCCCCAGTCCGGGCTCATCATCTCCACCAGGATGTCACCGATCGAGGACGACGCACGCTTCATCTTGTCGGCGTACGACGTCGATACCGACGCGTGGACGACACTTGGACTCACCGGTCCAACCGAGTGGGCGATCCTCGGCTACTCACACGGAGAAGATCGTTTGGTCGCATTGGGCGTCTTCTCGACGTTCGGCACGGATCTCATCAACCCCCGTACCGGCGTGATCGAATCGATCGATCAAGATCACCCAGAGTTGGTGGGAGGGTTTGGCAGCGTCGAGCTGGCGAACGGCGCCGACACGGTCTACGCCATGGCGTGGGGCCCAGACAACTACAGAGGCGACATCTGTGGTTTCGTTTCGGGGCCATCAGGCTGGGAATGCCTGCCGAGCATCCCGGATGGAAGACCGGATGGCTATCGGCCCTACGACGCAATCACCTACGACCGGATCAACGAACGCCTCATCTTCATCGGCGGCGAGATCGATCCATGGGGCCCGGGCGCAATGACCTACTTCGACGACGTGTGGTCGATGGATCCGGAGATCGGAGAGTGGTTCGAACTGCTCGCCCCGTCGGTCGATCGGTAACGCAGACGCGGAACTTCCTGACCTCCTCCACCATCCTGCGGACGGCACCTCCTCCAGCGGGGGAGGATGAAGAGGCTGAGCAGAAGAACGGAAAAGCGCGGGAAGCGTAGAGTCCGAGAACCATGCCCGTCATCGCCGTTCCGTTCTTCATCGGGGAACCCATGTCGGGCTTCGACGTGCCCGAACCCTTCGCGCCACTCGATCCGGAACTGCCGGCGGGCCGCCCGACCGAGCGCATGGGAGTGTTGTACGACCGACTCGCTGCCATGGTTGCCGAAACCCCCGACCCGGTCGTCTTTGCCGGAGACTGCCTCTCGATCATGGGCGTGACCGGTGGGTTGCAGCGGCGGGGCATCGACCCGACCATCCTGTTCTTCGACGC
>JAUXCV010000091.1 GCA_030618675.1 Acidimicrobiia bacterium
TCGTCGAACGAGGCGAGCGATTCACCGGCGACGCTCTCTGGTACTTCGCCAATTGGATCACACCGGCACCGCTGCCGATCCGGTTCGACACGCGGTTCTTCGCCGCCGTGGTTCATCCCGGTCTCGACCCCTCGATCGATGGGAACGAACTCGTCGATGCCCTCTGGATCCGACCCGACGAGGTGCTCGATCGCGCCGACGCCGGCAGTTGGCTCGTCGCCTTCCCTACCCGCAAGGTCGTCGAGTTCCTTGGCGCGTTCGACTCATGTGACCGGCTGCGCCGTCAACTCGAAGACCGGTTGCCGATCGAGCCGATTCAACCCCGCCTCTCGATCGCGAACGGGAGAATCGAGATCCTGATGCCGGGCGAGGCGGGATTCGACGAAGCCGCCACCGGGGAAGGGGATCCAGAGTTGATGGCGAAGATGATGCAGATCGTCGCAGCGGGGGGAGACGTTCCTCCGGAGTTCCGGTCGACATGATCGTCGAAACGGTGCTGGCGCCGAACCCCGGCATTTACACGGGTCCGGGTACGAACACGTACCTCGTCTCCGACCGCGACGAGGTGGCCGTCATCGATCCCGGACCCGTCATCGATCGTCACCTGCTGGCCATCGTGGATGCCGTCGGTGACCGCACACCGGTCGCGGTCATCGCCACCCACACTCACTCAGATCATGCCCCGCTCGCCAACCCGCTTGCGGAGCGCCTCCGCGTCCCCGTCTACGGAAACCGGCCTGGTCCTTCATTCTCTCCCGATATCCGCATGTCGGACGGCGACCATGTTCGCGTCGGGGAAGTGATGCTCGAAGCGGTTCATACGCCGGGTCACACCGCGGATCACCTGTGCTTCCGGCTCGGGGGCCGCCTCTTCACCGGTGATCACATCATGGGCGGCTCAACCGTCATCATGGAGGACGCGGCCGCCTATCTCGACTCGCTGTATCGGGTTCAAGCCCTTGGGGTACAACGGATCGAACCCGGTCACGGACCATCGATGGACGACGCCGGTGGCGTCATCTCCGGATACATCGAGCACCGCCTCGCCAGGGAGCAGGAGATCCTCGATGCGATCAGGGCCGGCGCTTCGACCGTTGCCGACGTCGTGGACGCCGTCTACGCGCTCGTGCCGGTCGACCTCGTACCGGCAGCAACCCAACAAGCAATCGTTCAATTGCGCAAGTTGTATGCCGATGACAAGGTAAGGTTCCCGCCGGGCGAAGCGGGGCCATCCACGATGGTCGAAATGAACGTGAGATGAAGAAACGACGTATCGCCCTCATAGCTTTCTTGGTGCTCGGATTAGCCGCGCCTGCATTCGGTGCAGAAGAGACCAAGGTCACCCCGGACGATCTCGAGGCGGCGAGGCGTCGGAACGCCGAGATCTCGGCATCCCTCGAGGCGACCGACATCCGCTACGAAGCTGCGGTCGCCGATGAGATCCAGATTCGGGAGAGCCTGCACGGCCTCGCCAGCCAGGTCACCGAGACCGAGCAGCGTCTTGCCGTTCTGCGGTTGGCGGCGGAAGAGGTCGTTCGCGAGCTCTACATGACGGCCGGTTCCGATGGTGCCGTTTCGACGGTGCTCGGTTCGGCCGCCTTCTCCGATATCCCGGTTCGCGGGACCTACCTCGACGCAGCAAGCAACCACGACCTGCGCGTCGTCGAAGAGTGGGAGGCCGTTGAAGCGGAGTACCGGGCGCAGGTGCAGGAACTCGACGACGCCCTCGCCCTGCAGCGTGACCTCGTGATCGAGATCGAGACCCTCGCTGAGCAGATGCTCGTTGAACTCGACGCCGCGAACTCAGAGTACCGAGAGTTGAAAGCGACCTGGCAGCGGCAGGAAGAAGAGCGGAAGCAGCGCGAGGCGGAGGAACGTCGCCGTCGCGAACTCGAGGAAGCCAGGAAACGCAAGGAAGCGGAAGAGGCTGCTGCCGCCGCCGCTGCCGCCGCAGCCGCTGCCGCCACAACGACCACCGTGGCTCCGACCACGACGACCACGGCGGCTCCGACCGCGACGTCGACAACGACAACCATCGTCGTGGCTGAGGAAGCGGACACCAGTACCACTACGACGTCGACCACGACCGTCGCAGCCGAGGAGACAGACACCAGTACCACTACGACGTCGACCACGACCACGACCGTCGCAGCCGATGAGACGGACGCAAGCACGACCACCACGACGTCGACGCCGACCACCACGACGACGGTGCCGCCGGTAACACCGGCCAATCGAACCTGTCCCGTCGATGGGGCCGTGTCCTTCTCCGACACGTGGGGAGCACCCCGGTCGGGCGGAAGAACGCACAAAGGAGTCGACATGTCGGCTTCGAGAGGGACGCCGCTCGTCGCGATGGAGGCAGGGGGGATCTACTACCTGTCGACCAGTTCACTCGGCGGGATCTCCGTCTACCTTCGGGGAAACACCGGCGACATCTACTACTACGCCCACCTCGATGCCTGGGCAGACGGGCTTGTCGCGGGCCAGAGCGTTTCGCTCGGCGATCTTCTGGGCTACGTGGGCACGACCGGCAACTCGCCGTCGTGGCTCCCGCATCTCCACCTCGGTTGGAAGCCGGCCGGCGGCGACTGGGCGAACCCGTATCCGATGGTGAACGATCTGTGTCGGTGATCAGTAGATCAGTAGCCCAGTAGATCAGTAGATCAGGAAAAGTCTTCACGGACTACGGACTACTCATCAGTGCAGGGTGTCCCAGTCGGTTCCGTCCTCCGATCGGTCGTGATCCGATGCGGTGTCCGGCGCCGACGCTATCTCGCTCTGAGTTTTCGAAAGGCTGATCCCGATGACCAGGTCGAACGCTGCCGTCTTCTCGGGTTGCTCGTCGAACGATGCTGATCCGCTGAACTGTCGCAGTCCCCAGACGACGATCTCGGCCAGATCCTCGATTCCCCGTTCCTTCCACGGCGTGCTTCCGTCGTTCCAGGTGTCCAATCCCCGAAGATCCATGAAGTCCTGACGCAAGCCATCCGTGAGCATGTGGTGATCCCATGCGTGGGCGAGTTCGTGCAGGACGATCAGTCGATGGGGATTGCAGACATCCAACCTCGCCGGCGTCTCCCGGCTGCGGAACGCACCGTCGAATCCATCGCACGGTTCATCGGAGGCGTGAATCGCGATCACGAGGTCGGGCAGTTCGAGGCCAGCGTCAATGAAGTGAGTAACGGCCCACTCGGCCGCTCCACGCTGTTCCTCCGTGCCGCCAACGACCGTCACCCGTGGCGCCGGCGCCACCGGGTTTGGGGTGTTGATGATGGGAAGTGCGCCCGTCCCTTGTGAAGAGGAGTCCGTTGCTGGCGTGTTCACCGGAGCCGATGTCAACCGGGGCAGGGCTGCCGCCGATTCGGCGGCGGGGGCTGTTTGAGTGAGTGTGCCAGAGAACAGGATCAGCAGGGCCGAGATCGAGGTGAGGATGCGGGGTGCTCTCTTCATGCCCCCACCGTCGAACAAGGGTGTTAGCGCACGGTTTGCGCCCCGTCAGGTGCGAATCAGTTTCGGATCAGCGATCCTCACCGACGTCATCGGACAGCCCGAAGCCCTGCCGATGTTCCAGTACACCCTCACCGAACTCTTCGATCGACGGGTCGACAACGTGCTGACGATCAACACCTTCCGAGCGATGGGCGGAGTACGGGGAGTGATGACGCGGGGCGCCGACGACCTCTACGACCAGATCGATCTCGCCGAGAAGGAAGCCGCCCAACACCTCTTCTTGCGTCTCGTCGCGATCGCCGACCACGACGAGTAAAGCCGACGGCAGGTTCACGCGTCGGAGATCGTTGCTCTCGACGTAGACGTCGTCGCCATGCAGGAGTGATCGAGGTGTTCGGTGGCCACAGGCTCCTGTCGTTCGCTCTGTGGGAGTCCTGTGAGTCGTGACGAGATCGGAGGGTCCGAAGATCGCCCTGGTCCAGGAAGGCGAAGAGGTGATACAGATCCTCGTCGAGCAGGGCTGGAACCAGGCAGACCGGGAACTCACCTTCGAGGCCAAGCGGGTGGTGACGCTGATCGATGATGACATGCGCGCGCTCGCGACAGCCGGGTATGAGCTGATCATCGATGGAACCTTCGACGCCGTCTGCTCGCTCTTCACCGACGACGCCGTGGTCATCGACTTCCTTGGAGAACCCGGATGGGACTTCGAAGGGAACACGGTGATCGCCGAGTCGGTGTCACCGCTTGACGACGACCGCGCCTTCGGACAGGTGGTCATCACCGATATCGCTCTCGTGGAGGGTGCAGTGGTCTGGCCCCCCGAGTTCGAGTACCTGGGTGACGTCTCCTCCACGACCGGCAATCGCGCCGTTGTCGAAGACGGCAACATCATCCTGTGGGAATACGGAAGCAAGGGTTGATCCGCCGACGAGATCCGACGGGCTACATCCCCGCCAGTTGTTCCTCTAGGACGGCGATGCGGGCTGTGCAGGTGTCGGCGGCGGCCGGGGGGACCAGTTCCAACAGCCGGTCGGTTACTGAGCGGATCGCCGTACCGGCGGGACCGTCGGGGTCTGAGGTGACCACCGGTCGTCCCTCGTCGCCGCCGTTGACGACGTTGGGATCCAGCGGGATCTGGCCGAGGAGCGGGACGCCGAGTTGGTCGGCGAGTTCGGATCCCCCGCCCTTGCCGAACAGGTCGTGGTGACGCCCGTCGTCCGTTGTGAATCCCGACATGTTCTCAACGACACCGACCACGGGCATGAAGGATCGACGCGCCATGTCGGCGACGCGGGCGGCAACCTTCTGCGCCGCCCGCTGTGGAGTCGTCACAACCACCATCTCGGCCTGCGGGAGCATCCGGGAGAGCGCCATCTGCACGTCACCCGTTCCGGGGGGCATGTCGATGACGAGATAGCCGAGGTCGGGACTCCACGCCACGTCGGTCAGGAACTGCTCGAGGGCCTTCGACAGCATCAGGCCGCGCCACATGAGAGCGGTGTCCTCGTCGTCGATCATCAGGCCCGTAGAGACGACCTCAAGACCGGCGGCGTGGAGCGGGCGAATCTTGCGATCGTCACCGGCCTCGAGACGAGCGTCGACGGAGTCGAGCATCCTCGGAACCGAGAAACCCCAGATGTCCGCATCGAGGAGGCCGGTGCGGTGTCCGAGGGCTGAGATCGCCAGCGCCAGGTTCACACTGAGCGACGACTTCCCGACCCCGCCCTTTCCGCTGGAGATGGCGATCACGCGAGTCTGCGGGCTGATCATCGTGGGTTCGGCGTTCTCTCGGGCTCGCAGCCTCACCTTGCCCATCAATTCGGATCGCTGATCTGAGTTCATCGCAGTTACGTTGACCGAGACGGTCTTGATGCCGGGAATGGCCTTGACCTTGCGCACGACGTCGTTCTCGATCTGGTCGCGCATCGGGCATGCCGCGATCGTGAGAGCGACGCCGATCGACACGTCCGGACCGTCGATGGTGATGTCTCCGACCATGCCGAGGTCCACGATGTCGGCGTTCAATTCGGGGTCGATCACGCCTCGAAGCGCCGCCTCGATGTCATCTCTCGTGGTCACGCGACCGATCCTATCTCTGAGAATTGCCTATTCCCAACACGGCCATAGTCGTTAGAGTCGGAAGGCGACGTGCGGAGGAGGCAACGTTCAATGACGCTCGAAATGACCCCGGTGACGCTCACAGATACAGCCGTCATCAAGGTACGAGAACTGCTTGAGGATGAAGGAGAGGCCGCGCTGGCTCTCCGTCTCGAAGCCGCGCCGGCAGGCTGTTCGGGCTTCAAGTACGAGATGTACTTCGATCCGGAGATCGTAGATACGGATACCGTCGTCGATGCCGGGACGTTCAAGGTCCTGATCGACGTATCGAGCGTTGATCACGTTATGGGATCCACGATCGACTTTCGCGACGAGGGCCTTCAGGGCTCGGGATTCGCGATAGATAATCCGAACGCCACCGGCCACTCCTGCACCTGCGGAAAACGCGACTAGCCACGTTCGTAGACTGTCTCCCAAGCGAGCCGGGAGGCACCATGCCGAAGCAGATTCACGACGCACCGAGCGGACCGAAGCCACTCGGTCCCTACAGCATCGTCACCGGAGCACAGGGCCTCGTATTCGTGTCCGGCATGATCGCCATCGATCCGGCGACCGGCGAGGCCATCGAGGGCGGCGTTGCCGAGCAGACGGATCAGGTGATGCGAAACATCGGTGCGGTCCTCGGCGATGTCGGCCTCGGCTGCGACGACATCGTCAAGACGACGATCTTCGTCACCGATATGAACGACTTCGCCGCCGTCAATGCCGTATACGGCGAGTACGTCGGTGACGCGAAGCCCGCACGTTCAACGGTTGAAGTGTCGGCACTCCCCGGCGGTTTCGCGGTAGAGATAGAGACGATCGCCGCCCGCTGACAGACCACAGACCACAGACAACCAGGAGACCCAACGTGAACCGTGATTCCATCTTCTCCGCACTTGATCTCGACGACGTCAACTCCGGCGCCTACGCAGGTGAGTGGCTCGAAACCGGAGGGTCCGTGCT
>JAUXCV010000466.1 GCA_030618675.1 Acidimicrobiia bacterium
TTCGCGACCGACGGGCACGGTCTCTCTCAGTTCGACGGGACGGCGCTGTACGAGCACGCCGATCCGCGGAAGGGATTCCACCCGGATTGGGGAAGCTTCATCTTCAACTACGGGCGCAACGAGGTCCGCTCGTTCCTCGTCTCGTCGGCGAACTTCTGGCTCGATCGCTACCACGTGGACGGCCTCCGGGTCGACGGCGTCGCATCGATCCTCTACCTCGACTACTCAAGGGACGAGGGAGAGTGGGAGCCCAACATCTACGGCGGGAACGAGAACCTGGAGGCGATCTCCCTGCTCAAGCAGGTGAACAGCGTGGCGTATGGAGAGCATCCGGGCATCACGATGATCGCCGAAGAGTCGACGGCGTTCGCCGGCGTCTCTCGGCCCGTCGACTCCGGCGGTCTCGGCTTCGGCTACAAGTGGGACATGGGCTGGATGCACGACTCTCTCAAGTACTTCGCTCACGAACCGGTGCACCGTTCGTTCCATCAGAACGACCTGACCTTCCGGATGTTGTACGCCTACGACGAGAACTTCATCCTCACGCTGTCGCACGACGAAGTGGTCCACGGCAAGGGATCGCTCGTCAACAAGATGCCGGGTGATGAGTGGCAGCAGTTCGCGAATCTCAGAGCGCTCTACGGCTACCAATACGCGCTCCCCGGGAAGAAGTGCCTGTTCATGGGTGGCGAGTTCGGTCAGAGATCGGAGTGGTCGGTCGATCAGCAACTCGAGTGGTTCGTTCTCGGACAGGACAATCACGCCGGGTTGCAGCGATGGGTAGCGGATCTCAACGCCCGGTATCGGCTTGAAGCCTCGCTCTTCGCCAAGGACTACGACCCCGCCGGATTCGAGTGGATCGATGCGGGTGATGCCGGAGCGAGTGTCTTCAGCTTCCTCCGCAGGGGCGGTGATCGGCCGGTGTTGGTCGTGTTGAACCTCACTCCCGTTACTCGCCCCGGATATCGTCTGGGAGTCCCCGTGGACGGTCCGTGGGAGACGCTCCTCAACAGCGATGATGAGCGCTACTGGGGTTCGGGGTCGGGGACGAGCGGCACGATCGACGCTGTGGATGTTCCCATGCACGGGCGCACCCAGTCGGTGTCGTTGGATCTTCCACCGCTCGGCGTCCTCTTCCTCGCTCCCGTCGGCTAATCGGGTACTTCGGAAATGAGTGGGGTCGGCTGGAGCCGGGGAGAGTGCAGGCAGTAGTACGTCGTACGTATGGCGTTCCGAGGCTTCACCCGACTCACTACCGGCTTCTTCGCCACACCCCGCCCAAACTCGAAGAGCGGCTAATCGCAGCGATGACGATGGCCACGGGGAACGGCCACCAGAGGGTCAGGTCCACGGGGTCACCTCACAACCGACGTCGCGCGGTGGTCGCGTACGCGTTCAGCGAGGTGAGGGAAATCCTCATCGATCTCGAATGCGTATCCATCCCACCAACCGTCACGATCGGGCTCGTAGTGTCGTGGGGACGGTGCCTGAGCAATGGCGATGCGCTTCATCTCGCGCTCCGTGTTCCGCATCTCGTCGACCGATCGAACCGCCGGAATCGCTTCGAGGGTCTCGAGGCGGACGTGTTGGCGGAGACGGTCGGTCGAGTGGTACGGATATTCCCAGACGCGGTGCGTACCGGTGATGACGACGGGCAGAAGTGGACGTCCGAGCTTCTCCGCGATCCGGAAGGGGCCGGGGTAGAAGGCTGTCTCGATGCCGAGGATGCTTCCCTGCGGGAAGACGACGAAGCTCTCGTTG
>JAUXCV010000191.1 GCA_030618675.1 Acidimicrobiia bacterium
GTGTCGTCGGTCCACTCGCCCGGATCCCAGCCGAACGGTCCTCCCCCTTTCATCTCGACCGGCCCTTCGAACGCCGATCCGAACTCGTATCCGGCGCCGAGGGCATCACCCGCTGCAAGGCCGACGAGGACGCCGGCCGCTCTGTCTCTTCGTGCGCTCATGTATCTCCTTGTCTGTGGCTGGATCGTATTCTCGCGATCAGACCGGTCCGCCATTCGGCGGAGCCGGCCTGTCCGGGAGTCCCCTACCGGTCCCGGCGGTCGCGGTAACGGGTCTGCTGCCTCTTCTCTCTGCGGTAGTCGGCAGAGGCCATCGAGGCTTCCTTCACGGCCCGGTCGTACGACGCGGCATCGGGCGCCCAGTCGACGACGGCGCCCTTGCGGATTCCCATGTTCTGTGCCACGGACCACGAGTCCTGGTTCGCTCCGAGGAACACGAACTGCCAGCCGCTCTCCTCCGCCTCGGTGATGAGATCGAAGACCTGTCGGGCGGTCCACCGTCGGGACACGTTCTCCATGCCGTCGGTCAGGATCACCACGATGACGTCCGACGGCCGGTTGTCTCCGAGGGTCTCGAGGTACGACTGGGTCTTCGTGACCGAACGGCCCACGGCATCGTACAGGGCGGTCATGCCGTGGGGTGAGTAGTCGTCTCCGAGGGGCCGGACTTCGGCGCCGGGGATGACGGCGAAACGGGTCGTGGGATGATTGGAGAAGGTCGTGAGTGTCCACCAGGTGGGGCCGCCGTGGGCGACTTGCTCCTGGAGGTACTCGTTGAAGCCGTCTCTGGCGGCCTGGGCGATGCGGCCCATCGAACCCGATTCGTCGAGGATGAAGGTGATGAGTGCGGAATCTTGCTGCATGGCGCCTCCTTGGTGTGTTGCCACTACAGAGTATATTACTCCAGGAAGAATAACTATGCAAGGAGTAATTCTGTGATAAGGTGACGGCATGGCATCCGATCAACTCAGCAGCGACCCGGCGTTCCTCGCCGCGTACGGCGCCGCCATCTGCCAGATTCGTGAAGACCACGGCCTCGATCGCAAAGACCTGGCCACCGAAGCGGGCATCTCGTACTCCTACCTCTCGGCGATCGAATCCGGACAGAAGCTGCCGTCCGCAGCGGTGCAGGATGCCCTCTCCGGTGCTCTCGGGATAGAAGCGTCGGAGCTTCTTGCCAGAGCGAACGGCGAGGTCGAGGCCGATCCGCCACCGGCAGCGCGGCCGGACGGGTTGTTGCACGCCAGCATGATGCTGGCCGACGTGGTGGTTGAGGATCCGTCGCCGACACCGCCACTCCCGACCGATCGGGCGGCGCCGTCGATGGCGCGGATGGTATCGAGCACGACGGATCGTGAGCCGGGGATCAGTCCGACCGGGGCGCTCGCCGAGCTCCAGGCGCTCATCCCGTCTCTGTCGTCCGAAGATGCGGCGATGGTCGTTTCGATGGCCCGTCGCCTCTCCGGGACCAGCGAGCCACGTCGGCGCACGTCGTCGGATCGTCGCTACCGGGGCGGTTCCGGCCGGGCACTTCGTACAGAGATGTACCTGCACTTCTGGACCCTGTACCTCGAAGAACTGGAGAACCAGGGCCTCGATTGGGGTCACCGACGCCGGCCCGAGCCCCGCAGCTACTTCACCACACCGTCGCTGATCCGGGGCGCTTCGCTGTCGGCCTCGTTCGCCCGAAGCCGCCGCCTCCGCCACGAGCTCTACGTGAACCGGGGGAGCCGAACGGCGAACCTCGAACTCCTCCATGAACTCGAGGAGAATCGCAGCATCATCGAGAAGGTGTACGGTCGTCCCCTCAAGTTCGAGGATCCCGGTGAGGAACGCCGTGCTGTTCGCATCGCCGAGTATCGCGACGGGCACATCTCGCGGGCCCACGAGTACGGCGAGTACATCGACTGGTTCATCGATCGGGGAGTCCGCATGCGCGACGCCATCGAGGCGTATCTCGGCGCCCGGTAGCCGCCGATCGCCCGGGCATCGAGTTGGATCCACAGCACTCACCACGCAAGCGAAACGCCGGTCCGACCAGAGCCGGCGTGGCCGGGATTGACGATTCCGGCCTGACGAGCAGAGTCACCAACAACCAGGGAGGTTCGATGCACGATATCGACCATGCCGGAACCGGCGACCTTGCCGACACCTTCCGTGTGCTCTTCGACCGGGCGGACGATGACCAGTGGGATCTCGCCCACATCGCTTTCGCAGCGACCAAGCGATCCGGCACAACGGTCGAGGGCTTCGCAGAGATGGTCGGCAAGGCGCCGGGCACGATCAGGAAGTACCGCATCGCATACGCCTGGCGTCAGCGGAATCTGCATGATCATGCAGACGCCCGGTTCACCGACGTCGCCGCCCTCATGATCAAGGCAGATCTTGACGAATTCGACCTCGAGACGGCCACACAGGAATGCCACCGGCAAGCGGTCGATGCGGTGCGGGAACTCATCATTGAGAACCCCGATCTGATGATCGAGGCGATGAAGGACGACGCCACACGCTCGGTACTCATCGCTCAGGCTTTCGAAGCCGAGCAGAACGAGATCGTCGGTGCCGCCGAACGCATCACGCGGGACGCAGCTGACGGGCGGTCCGATACCGGGAGCGTCAAAACGCGTCTTGCCGTGTTCCAGGGCGACGCCGAGGGTCCGATGGCCGGCATCGCCCGGGACCTTCAGAAGGGTTGGCCGCGGATGAGCGGCTCCGATCGTGAAGCAGTTCGCAGCTTCATCAAGAAGTTCGAAGTCCGCCTGCGGGGCCTCCGCGTCGCCGCGAGGTTCTAGAAAGCCACGGGTCGGCCATGTCGGGGACCGCCCGGTCGAGACCACTGCGTGATGGTCAGCAACGGCACGAAACGAGCCGAGGCCGCGTGGCGAGTTGGGGCCCCGCCTCCGGCAGCCCCGGCTGATGGTCTGAGCCTCTCCTGGACCGCCGGGAAGCATCGGTCATCGCACGCTCGCGTGTGATCGGAGTTCGCCATACTGGCCGACCGCGGAGGTGTCCATCTGAGTAGGGTTGGTGGAGTCAGTGACGACCTACCTGTGGGAGGAATCTTGTGAAGTCCCGCCGCACGTTTTCGACGCTCGTTTCCGTGGCGCTCGTCGCCTCAGCGTTGACCATCGCCGTGGTCCCGGCGGGAGCCGACCACACCGCCGATCCGGCGTCGGTGACGATCGCCGGTTCGCTTCAGGATGAGCTCGGTTGCGGCGGCGATTGGCAACCCGACTGTGCGGACACCTACCTCGGCTACGACGCCGACGACGACGTCTGGCAGGGCACGTTTGCGTTGCCGGTGGGCGATTTCGAGTACAAGGCTGCGCTGAACGACTCCTGGGACGAGAGCTACGGCGCGGGCGGTGTCCTCAACGGCGACAACATCGTGCTCGGGATCGGCGCCGACACGGACGTCAAGTTCTACTACGACCACAAGAGCCACTGGGTCACCGACAACGTCAACTCGGTGATCGCGACGGCCGCCGGCAACTTCCAGGCTGGGCTCGGGTGCCCCGGCGACTGGCAGCCGGACTGTCTGCGGTCCTGGCTGCAGGATCCCGACGGCGACGGCATCTACGGGTTCGCCACCGACCAGATCCCCGCCGGCGACTACGAGTTCAAGGTCGCCCTCGACGAGGCATGGGATACGTCCCACCCCGCAACCAACATCCCCTTCACCGTCGCAGACGGCGAGATCGTCACGTTCTCCTACGACTCAGCCACAGACGACGTCACCGTCACTGTGGATCCACCTCCTCCGCCCGGGCCTGCCTCTGTGACGATCGTCGGTTCACTACAGGACGAACTCGGCTGCCCCGGCGATTGGCAACCCGAGTGCGCTGCCACCTATCTCGTCTACGACCCAGACGACGACGTGTGGCAGAGCACGTTCGCCATTCCGGCAGGTGGCTGGGAGTACAAGGCCGCACTGGATGACTCCTGGGATGAGAACTACGGCGCAGGGGCGGTGCGTGACGGCCCGAACATCGGTCTCGCACCGGGTGCGGAAACCGACGTCAAGTTCTACTACGACCACAAGACCCACTGGGTGACGGACGACCTCAATTCGGTGATAGCGACCGCGGTCGGTGGCTTCCAGTCCGAGCTCGCCTGCCCCGGTGACTGGCAGCCGGAGTGTCTCCGGTCGTGGATGCAGGACGC
>JAUXCV010000379.1 GCA_030618675.1 Acidimicrobiia bacterium
GGACGCCGCGACCAGTGCCCTGCTCGAGTTGCTCGCGATCATCCGTTGGGGCGATCTCGACGTGCTCGTGCTCGATATGCCCCCCGGCCTGGGGGACACCAGCCTCGATGTCATCCACCTGCTGCCCAGACTGGAGTTCCTGCTGGTCGGCAACGGTTCAAGAGTTGTGATCGACAGCGTCCGTCGTGCACTACACCTGTTCACCGACCTCGGCGTCCCAATGATCGGACTGCTGGAGAACATGCACAGGGGCAACGAACGGGCGGTCGAGTCGCTTGCCGACGCTGCCGGCGTGCCGTTCCTCGGTGCGGTGCCGTACGACGAGAGTCTCGAAGATGCACTCGGTAACGTTCACCTGCTGCGAGACACAGCCGTCTACAGCGTGGTGAAGGGCGTTCTTCCCTCGTAACAGCCGACCCCCGGCACTGATCTTCTGGCCCGCCGGGGTTCCGACCGGTATGATCGGAGTGGAGGAGCTATGAGCGAGACGCCGGTCGCTCTCGATTGCACGGTTCCGATCTGGGACCGGTTCTACCTCGTGCATCCGCTCGTCATCGTCGGAACGGTCGAACCCGACGGCACCATCGACCTCGCTCCGAAACACATGGCAGGTCCCGTGTCATGGGAGAACCACTTCGGCTTCGTCTGCTGTGATACCCATGCGACCTACCGCAATGCCGTGCGCTCAGGTGCCTTCACGGTTTCCTACCCGACACCCGACCAGCTCGTCGAAACGAGCCTGACGGCGGCGCCTCGGCAATCAGACAATACGAAGCCCAGTCTGGGAGCGGTTCCTACCGTCCCCGCAACCGTCGTCGAGGGTGCCCTCGTGCGCGGCGCACGAATCCACCTCGAGTGTGAACTCGAACGCATCGTCGACGACCTCGGCGCCAACAGCCTGATCATCGGTCATGTCGTCGCTGCTTCCGTCGCCGAGCAGGCTCTTCGCGTCATGGATCGCGAGGACGAGCACGTCATCGCCGATGCACCGGTTCTGGCCTATCTGCAACCGAATCGTTTCTGTGTGATCGACGAGAGCATGAGCTTCCCCTTCCACGCCGGATGGTCGAGGTAGGCCGTGCAAGCCACCATCCACCCCGAACTCCTTCTCGAGCATCTTGAAGCGAACGAGGATGACCTCATCGAGATGTGCGACGAACTCGTTGCGATCGAGAGTCCGTCGAACGATCCGGTGGCAACCCGGGTGATTCTCGAGCACCTCACCGGCGAGTTCACGCGACTCGGATACCGGCATCGCCTCTCGGCCCCGGATCGCTCCGGCGGCTATCTCTACGCTCGACCCATCCATCATCGCCGGCGGGCACCGATGCAACTGCTCCTGGGTCATGTCGACACGGTCTGGCCGATCGGCACACTGGCCGCACGACCGTGGAGGGTCGATGGAGCGGAGATTCACGGCCCCGGGCTCTTCGACATGAAGGCCGGGATCGTTCAGATCCTGTTCGCCCTCCGAACGCTCCGGGATCTCGACATCGAACCGCCGGCCACGCCCCTCGTCCTCTTCAACACCGATGAGGAGATCGGTAGCCGGGAATCCCGGGTGGCGATCGACCGGCTGAGTCGGATCGTCACGCGAGCCTTCGTGTGCGAACCGGGACTCGGTCCCGGCGGTGCGCTGAAGACGGCGCGGAAGGGACTTGCAAAGTACACGCTCACCGTGCACGGTCGGGCGGCACACGCGGGACTCGACCCGGACAGCGGTGCCAGCGCCATCCTCGAACTGTCATCCGTGATCCAGCGACTCTTCGCACTCAACGACCGGGAGCGCGACATCACCGTCAACGTCGGAACGATCGAAGGCGGGATCCAGGCCAACGTCATCGCACCCCGGAGCCAGGCAGTCGTCGACGTCCGGGTACTCGATCATCATGACGCCCGATACATCGACGGTGAGATCCGGGCTATCGAACCCGTCACGGAGGGCACGTCGATCACGGTGTCCGGCGGATTCGGGCGCCCACCGATGGTGCGAACGGCCCGCAACGGCGCGCTCTTCGAGCGTGCGAAGAGGATCGGGGAAACCCTCGGTATGGAGATCGGTGAGGTCACGGCGGGTGGCGGCTCGGACGGGAACACAACGAGCCAGCACACAGCGACGCTCGACGGCCTCGGCATCATCGGCGACGGAGCCCACGCCCCGAGCGAGCGCATCGACGTCCGAAATCTCGTTCCCCGCACCGCCCTGCTCGCAGCACTGCTCATCGACCCGAT
>JAUXCV010000276.1 GCA_030618675.1 Acidimicrobiia bacterium
TCATTCGTTGACTACGGACTACGGACTACGGACTACGGACTACGGACTACGGACTACGGAGTACCGACCTCCGGCTCTGACTAATCTGACCGCGAACCACTGTCACGGAGGGTCCTCTCGTGGAAATCGACATCGGTATCGCCAAGT
This sequence comes from Acidimicrobiia bacterium, assembly GCA_030618675.1. Classification (GTDB taxonomy): domain Bacteria; phylum Actinomycetota; class Acidimicrobiia; order Spongiisociales; family UBA5794; genus JAHEEL01. Next base: position 148 of record JAUXCV010000276.1, read on the forward strand.
CTGGTCGTCGGGCCTATGGGTTCGATGACATCGCCATCGTCCCGTCGCGGCGGACCCGGGATCCCGAGGACGTCGATCTGAGATGGGAGATGGATGCCTTCACCTTCGGCCTTCCGCTTCTCGCTGCTGCGATGGATTCGGCGGTCAGCCCGGCGACGGCGGTTGAGATCGCTCGACTGGGTGGTCTTGCGGTCTTGAACCTCGAGGGCCTGTGGACGAAGTACGAGGATCCGCTGGCGATCTATGACGAGATCTCGTCGCTTCCGGACGACCAGGCGACGCGACGCATGCAGTCGCTCTACGCCGCGCCGATCGACCCGGACCTGATCACACAGCGCGTGAGGGAGATGAAGGACGCCGGGATCATCACCGCCGCGAGCCTGACCCCGCAACACGTCACGAAGTACATCGATGCGGCGAAAGCAGGCGGCCTGGACATTCTCGTGATCCAGGGCACCGTCGTCTCGGCAGAGCACGTATCGTCGAGAACCGAGCCGCTCGACCTCTTCCAGTTCATCCGGGACGTCGAGATGCCGGTCATCGTCGGCGGTGTTGCCTCCTACTCAGGATCGCTGCATCTCATGCGCACCGGCGCCGTCGCCGTTCTCGTCGGTGTCGGACCAGGCGCGGCCTGTACGACCCGGGGTGTGCTCGGAATCGGAGTTCCGCAGGCGACCGCGATCGCTGATGCAGCCGGAGCCCGCACCCGGTATCTCGAGGAGACGGGCCGCTACGTCCACGTCATCGCCGACGGGGGGATGCGCACCGGTGGTGACATCTCCAAGGCGATCGCCGTCGGGGCCGACGCGGTCATGCTCGGCTCGCCGTTCGCAGCGACCGAAGAAGCACCGGGAAGCGGTGTGCATTGGGGGATGGCTACGTTCCATCCGACCCTGCCCCGCGGTTCGCGCGTGCGAGTCGGAACGATCGGGACGATCGAAGAACTGCTCCTTGGACCGGCCCACGAGAACGACGGCAAGCGCAACCTGTTCGGGGCTCTCAGAACGTCGATGGCGACCACCGGGTATGCGAACCCGAAGGAGTTCCAGAAGGCCGAGGTGATGGTGGCCCCCGCTCTCCAGACCGAGGGGAAGCAACTCCAGCGCTCACAAGGCGTGGGGATGGGTTGACGTGACGACAACCGCGACCGGGCATGCCTCGGAGGGTGACGTCGATCGTGTTCTGGTGGTTGACTTCGGCGCCCAGTACGCCCAACTGATCGCCCGCCGGGTTCGGGAAGCTCACGTGTTCTCGGAGATCGTTCCGCGCGACATCACCGCCGACGAGGTCGTCGACAGGGCGCCGATCGGGATCATCCTGTCCGGCGGCCCCGCTTCCGTGTACGAAGTCGGGGCATATGGGATCGACGAAGGGATCTTCGATCTCGGGATTCCGGTGCTCGGCATCTGTTACGGACATCAGGTCCTGGCGAACGGCTTGGGCGGTACCGTCGAGCGAAACGACGTCGCGGAATATGGACCTGCGAACCTTGCCGTCACTGTCGATGGTGTTCTGTTCGCGGGTCTTCCCGTCGAACAACCCGTTTGGATGAGTCACAAGGACGCGGTCACCGCTCCGCCTCCCGGTTTCGTCGTTACGGCGTCGACCGACGACTCGCCGGTGGCAGCGATGGAGGACGTCGGTCGCGGTCTCTACGGCGTGCAATTCCACCCGGAGGTGGCCCACACGCCGAGGGGACAGGAGATCCTCAAGCACTTCCTCTACGAGGCATGCCGAGCCCGTCCGACATGGACGCATGTCGGGATCATCGAGCAGTCCGTCACCGCCATTCGGGAGGAGATCGGCGACGACACGGTGATCTGCGGTCTATCGGGCGGGGTCGATTCTTCGGTTGCCGCCGCGCTGGTCCACAAGGCGATCGGCGACCAACTGGTCTGCGTATTCGTGGACCACGGTCTGTTGCGCAAGGGAGAGGCCAAGCAAGTTGAAGAGACGTTTCGCCGCGCTTTCAACATGAACCTCATTCACGTGAAGGCCGAGGACCGGTTCCTCGATGCGCTCGAGGGGGTCACCGACCCGGAACGGAAGCGCAAGATCATCGGTGAGACGTTCATCCGGGTATTCGAAGAAGTAGCGGCCGACGTCTCGGACGCCCAGTATCTGGTGCAGGGGACCCTGTATCCCGACGTGATCGAGTCCGGGACAAAGGATGCAGCGAAGATCAAGAGCCATCACAATGTCGGCGGCCTTCCCGACGACATGACGCTCTCGCTGATCGAGCCGTTGCGGGACCTCTTCAAAGATGAGGTCCGCTCCGTTGGCGAGGAGCTCGGCCTCCCGGAAGAGATCGTCTGGCGTCAACCGTTCCCGGGACCCGGGCTTGCGGTGCGGATCATCGGGGACATCACCAAAGAGCGACTCGACATTCTTCGCGAAGCCGATGCCATCGTTCTGGACGAGATCCACAAGGCCGGTCTCCACCGGGATCTGTGGCAGACGTTCGGCGTGCTCCCGGCGATTCGCACGGTCGGCGTCCAGGGCGATGCCCGGACCTACGCCTACCCGTTGATCGTACGCGCCGTCACGTCCGATGATGCGATGACCGCGGATTGGGCTCGACTGCCGTACGACGTGCTTGCAGCGATCTCGTCACGGGTGATCAACGAGGTTCCGGGGATCAACCGCGTCGCATACGACGTCTCGTCGAAACCCCCCGCCACGATCGAGTGGGAGTGATCAGTAGATCAGTAGATCAGTAGATCAGTAGCGGAGTAGGACACGCACCCTTCGTTGCCTGTTGCCTGTTGCCTGTTGCCTGTTGCCTGTTGCCTGTTGTCTGTTGTCTGTTGTCTGTTGTCTGTTGTCTGTTGTCTGTTGTCTGTTGTCTGTTGTCTG
>JAUXCV010000004.1 GCA_030618675.1 Acidimicrobiia bacterium
GGTCGAAGATTGAACCACCGATCGCCAAGATCGACGGTTAGGCCGTCGAGGTAGTCGATCCGGGCATCGCTGTACGCCGCGGCCACGGCGGCGGTTGCCCCGGCCTGGTCTGCAACGTCGTAGTTGATCTCCCCCGAACCGACGTACGGCTCGTAGTCGCGGCGGAGCTCGGAGAGCGGGCGTCCGTCCTCGGACATCACCTGCATCAGGACGAGCATCGCGAGGATCCCCGAGTCGGCGCGGTAGTTGTCGCGGAAGTAGTAGTGACCGGAGTGCTCCCCACCGAACACGGCGCCGGTCTCCTTCATGACTTGCTTGATGAAGGAGTGCCCAACTCTCGTCCGCACAGGGACGCCTCCGGCTTCCCTGACCCGCTCGGGGACCGCCTTGGAACAGATGAGATTGTGCACGATCGACGCCCCGGGTTCGCCTTTGAGGAACCAGTCGCCGATGATCGCAGTCGTCGTGCTTCCCGGCAACGGAACGCCCTGGTCGTCGATGAAGAAAGCCCGGTCGGCGTCACCGTCGAACGCCACGCCGAGATCCGGCTTGGTCTCGGCCATCAGGGCCAGGAGGTCGACGAGGTTCTCGGGCCTGAGGGGGTCGGCCGGGTGGTTCGGGAATGCTCCGTCCGGCTCGAGGTAGAGGCCGATGAGTCTGGCCGGCAGCCGATCGAAGACCGACGGCAGGGCGATACCGGCCATTCCGTTCCCCCCATCTGCCGCAACGGTCAGATCCGAGAACACCGTTACGTCGACGACTCCGAAGAGATGATCGACGTATCCATCGAGGATGTCGACGACCTCGACCGAACCCCGGCCATCCTGCGCTTCGTGATCCGATGCGGCGATCCGCTTGATCTCAGACAGGCCCGTGTCCTCACCGACCGGCGCAGCGCCGGCCAGACAGAACTTCAGCCCGTTGTACTCGGGCGGATTGTGAGACGCGGTCACGACCACGCCGGGGAGATCCATCGATCCTGACGCGAAGTAGAGGCCATCGGTCGTGATCTCGCCTATGTCGACAACGTCGGTTCCCGTGGCAGTGATCCCTTCGATGAGAGCAGCCACGATCGCCGGCGACGAGGCCCGACAATCCCGGCCGACAGCGATCCGACCGGCAGCGGCGAATGTGCCGAAACCGTACCCGATCCGTCGAGCCGCCTCCTCGTCAATTTGAGTCGGGTAGAGGCCGCGTACGTCGTACGCCTTGAAGATGGTGTCGAGATCCATGATGGGGATTGTACGGTCGAATGGGGATGGGCCGGGTCCCTGTCTCCCATCCCTTCCTACACTCACCGCCGACATGGCACCCGACGCACCGACAACCCTCTCGATCGTGATCCCGGTTCACAATGAGGCCGACTACCTCCCCGGCGCGCTCGCAGAGCTCTTCGAGGAGATCGCCGACATCCCTGCGTCCATCACCGTGCTGGTCGCCGAGAACGGGTCTACCGACGGAACGGCGGAGGCAGTTCGTGAACTCATCGGTCGGTATCCCGGCCTCTCTCTCCTCGAGCTCCCCACGCCCGATTACGGGGCGGCCATGCGCGATGGGTTCCTTTCGACGGACGGTGAGTGGGTCGTGAATTTCGACATCGACTATTTCTCCGCCGACTTTCTCCGCGCGGTTATCTCGATCGGTGAGGACGCCGATCTGGTCCTGGCGTCGAAGCGGGTCGAGGGCGCAGATGACCGCCGCGGCAACACTCGTCGGTTCGCAACGTGGACGTTCAACCAGGTACTTCGTTTCGTGCTGTCATCCGGTGTCTCGGATACGCACGGCATGAAGGCGATCCGCCGGGAGGTCATCGATCACATCGCGGCGGAGGTCATCTCGACCCAGGATCTCTTCGACACAGAGCTCGTCGTTCGGGCGGAACGTGCTGGATACCGGATTGCCGAGGTGCCCGCCGTCGTCGAGGAGAAACGCGAGACGAAGAGCAGTCTTGCCAAGCGGGTACCCCGCACACTCAACGGCGTGTGGCAGATCCGGAGAAGTTTGTAGGCCTGGAGATCCGGCGCATCACGCGTCAGATGGAGTGTTCTCCTGTTCCTTGATCGCCTTCCCGAACACGATATCGCGATAGGACGCGAACTTCGGGAGGAGGATCACGATCGAGGTCGTCAGGTACACGGCATTCGCCGAGACTTTGGACAACGGCCCGAACATCGTCTCCGCGAGCCACATCGTCCCGGCAGTGCCGGCCCAGGCTGCGACGTTGACCAGGTAGAAGCGCATCGTCTCCGTGCCGGAGACCTTGCCGTCCTTGAGTTCGAACGTCCAGATTCGGTTCAGGAGATACGACATGAAAGTCGTGAGCGCGAATGCAACGCTCACCGCTGCCACCGACCACCACCCCATCCAGAGGAAGAGGTTGAACAGAGCGAAGGACACGATCGTGTTCGCGACACCGACGAGTCCGACCTTGACGAACTGTTCGAACGCCTCCTTCGTCATGAAGCTGCGGAGATAGCGCCTCATGCGTCGACCTTGCGCGGCTGAAGCTTGTGCCGACGGTATGCATATGCCGCCAACCCCGCGAGAGCCATCAGCGTGAGAACCATGCCCAGGTTCTCGGCAGACGTGTTCCGGAACTCGAGCACGACGTCTTCGCTCGTCGGAACGACGACCATCAGCGATGGAGCGGCGCGGTAAGGCCCATCGGCGCCCTCGACAGTCCAATTCGGGAAGTAGGACACCTTGACAAGGTGCGGCACGCCAACCGCCGTCGTGGTGAACGAGATGCGACCATCTTCTTCCACGATGTCGGTCACAACGCCCGTGTCGGCATACGTCTTCACCGAGATCAGGCGATCATCGACGGATTCGACTCGAAGCCACTCCTCCGGTCCGGTCTCGACGAGCCAGTTGTTCAGGTGATCAGCGTCGTCGTACCACTCGAGTGACGGATCGAGGAAGTCACCGCCGCCGTCCCACACGGCCGGTCGCAGGGTCGCAATGTCCACGAGATCGGAATCGGGGAGAGCGAAGATCGTCCAGGGCGAGGCCGATCCGACCTCGACGAGACCGGCGAGGCGGGCTTCCGATGCGCCTTTCTCCGTGAAACTCACGTAGTAGGCGACGTCGTACACGGCCAGATGGGTGATCCCTCGTTCCATGTCGAATCCGCGGTAGTCGAGGCCGCGCACAGGATTCGAAGGCCGTTCGCTGACTTCGGACGCGTTCAGGAAGTGGAACGTTGTGGTGAGCGACGATTCGAAGAACAGTCCCTCCATCGACGGATGTCCCTCGCTCCAATACGGGAACAGCATCAGCGCCATCGGCGTCCCGTACTTGTTCATGTCGGAGTTCGCTTCCCACATGATGCGACCGGGCGGCAGCGTGTCGACCGTCTCCATCAGTGTCCGGTACTCGTGGTAGTCCGTCTTGCCCTCGTATCCCTCGAAGTTCCACTTCACCCAGCCGGGCACGTCGTGAATCGAGAGGATGGTCGCGGCGAGCACGACGAATCCGGCACCGATCGAAGCACCGACGAGTACGGATCTTCGCAGGGGGACGCGTCGCGAGATCTCGAGAACCGCGAGACCGAGTGCGATTCCGGCGAACACGTACATGCCGAAGTACCAATACGGAAGAAGACGAGCGTTGTAGAGGGCGGTGATGCCGATCTTCGGAAGGATGAAATAGCCGGCGAGCGGCAACAGTGTCAACCACACGAGCACCGTGACGTCGTCCCGTCGCAGCATCGTCCACGCCATCCCGACGAGCCCAAGCACGAGCACCGGGATGAACTCCCCCGGCAGCGGCGACCCCGGGTTCGTGTCGCCAACGATATTGGCCACCGGTGCCCATCCCATGTCGGTGGTCATGCCCTGGAGCACCCGGATACCGAGTGGCAGAGCCCAGAGCGCGCTGATCGCGAAACCGACGATCCACGACGAGATCACCGTTCGCGGCCCATTCCTTCTGAACAGGAGCGACGCTGCGACGGCGACCACGATCATCGTGGTGACGATGTGAGTCATCGCCGTCAGAGCCAGGACGATCCCGGCCCACGGCGTGAACCTCCTCCCGAGGCGCGTGTCGCGAGCGACGATTCCGAGATAGATGATCGACAACGCGAAGGACCATGAGAACGAGAACTCGCCGGCCAACGTCGACTTGATATTGGCACCGAAGATCGAGAAGCTCTCCATGAAGACGAACATCGATCCCGTGAGCGAAGCGAGCGCCGCGACCGGACGGGAGAAGGCGAGGAGACGCAGGAACGCATACGTGGCGACGGGGAGCGCCACCAGTCCGACGATCGTCACAAGCTTGAAAGCGACACCGTAGGGGAGGAACACGTCGAGCAACACGGTGATGAGCGCCGGAATCGGAAAGTAGAAGTAGAGGGCGGGAAACCCCGCGTACCAGGTGCTCGACCAGCCGAACAGCCGGCCGGATGGCAGCAGCACATCCTTCAGGACCTGTGGCAAGAGCACGTGCGCGCCCATGTCGCCGCCGGTCGGTGTGTTGGCGACAAGGATCTGCGGGAACCGGATCAACGATCCGGACCCGATAACACCGAGAACTCCCGACATGATGAGCAAGATGAGCACCGTCGGCGCTCCGATGAGCACGATGATCAACCAGGTGGGCACGGCACCCGTGCCCACGGCCTCTGAAGGCTCAGAAGCAGGCTCTATGACGGCAGACGGGGGTGGAGAGGTCACGGTCGAGAGGCTAGCGATGGCCGACCATTAGGGCTGCCGGCCGGGATCTACGTCTCGCGGCGAGCAACGTCGACGAGTGCATCCAGATCGAGGTGTTCCCCGTCGCGATCCCACCACTTCGCCTCACACCGATGACACGAGCAGAACACCACTTCCGATCCGTCTGGAAGCTTGAGTTCGATCTCGATCACGGAGTCCTGCCCGCAAGTGCTGCAAAGAAGTCCGTCACTAGTGCTCTGTCGTGCCATGGGAGAAAGAGTAATCCGTATTCCGTATTCCGTATCCGACAGGAGACAGGAGACAGGCAGTGAAGAGTGTGCGCTACTCCGCTACCCAGCTACTCCGCTACTCAGCTACTCGCCCGTTCCGGGACGTCTTCCAACTTGCCCAAGTAGCGCGATCGACGCTTCCCATTCTCATTCCAGTAGGCATACCAGTAGGGACCGTGGGGGCACCGGTTGCAGGCGTCCTTCCCGCACCGGACCATCTGCTTCCGCAGCTTGACCTCGGGTCCCGACCCTGGAAGCTCCACACCGCGTCCCTCAAGACGAGCCTTCGCGAGGATGTAGAGCCTCCGCAACTCGTGTTCGTCCATCTCCCGTACCGCCTCGAGGACGTCCCGGTCAATCGACATCTCGCCCCCTATGCCAGACCCGGAGCGAACAACGTCGGCTGCGATCTACGGTCATGGAGTACCCATCCAACCGGTGGTGTCACGCGATCGGCGTGAGTCGTGCACAGCGGGTAGCGAGTGCCCGGAGTCGCAAAAGGTTCGGTGTCGACGAGCCACGCTTCGCGGCGCTCGTACGCGTACGAGAGACACGAGGTGGAGATCGATGAGCAGCGGACGCAGGTCATTGCCACGCGAAGTTAGGGGCCGGAACGGCGCGGACCAAGCATTTCGGGGTTCTCATCCGGCTCCGACACCGCCGATGAACGCCACACCCTGGGGTGCGGCGATCGATACCGCCACCGAGACCGGCAGGCTCGCGTCAACAAGCATCCCCGAGTTGCCGGTCTCGGAGAGTGCCGGGACGGGGATCTCCAGGAACCGACCGCCGGGGATCACGATCTTCTCAGATCGCGTTGTGGAGACGCCAAGCGGACTCACCGTCACCGTCGCGGGATCACCGGAAGGATTGAGTATCCAGATCGAGGTGTCGGCTCCAGGCACGACCCCGAGACCGGGAACCAGCCACCGCTCATGGACCTCGGCATTGCCGGACATCGCTGCCAGGCCGTCGTAGACGACGGGTTCCTCGACTTCTTCGCCCTCGGTCGTGTCGGTCGTCTCCTCATCTGTTGAGGCGTCCTCATCATCCGTGGCCTCATCGTCCGTTGCTTCAGGCGGCACGGCGTCGGTCCTCGGGAAGGTCCCTTCCGGAGCCGCCTGGATGACCGCTCCGATGGGAGCGTTCGATCGCACGCGCACAGCGAAAGGTGGCGTGGCCAGATCCGCCAGGTGGATACGCAGCGGTTCGAGCGGTGACACGATCCTTCCATCGGCATCGGGTATCGCGCCGTCCGGTGTGAAGATGTCGATCGCGACCGTTGCCCCCACGCTGCCGGCGTTCGAGATCACCAACGTTGGTTCCAACCCGGGGAGGCTCGTCACCGGGAAATCCCAGATCGTCGACTGACCGGTGCCGGGCCAGGATGCCTCATCGGTTTCGCTATTGAGCACAAGCGTGGGGATGACGATCCCGCTTTCGGATGTCACGGTGAACGTGACCATGTCGAGGAACGGGATGACGCGGGAGAGGTCTTCCGTCAACCATGATCGTCCGGGGACGTCGATACTCTCGAAACCCGCGAGCGGCGAGCGGCCGAATTCGGTGATCGCCTCGACGGTCACTTTGGCGCTCTCGGCGAACGGGTTGAACAGCTGGAGTTCGAGGGTGAATCCTTCCGCGGTGATGCCACCGATCAGATGCCACTCTTTGGGAACCGATACGACGCACCGATCCCCGGTAAGGATCTCCTCCGACCACATGGCCGTCGTCGCGGCTGCCGGACCGTCGTCGAATTCCACGACACCGGGTGATGCGCCGCGACGGACGATATCGCCGGAATAGACGCTTCGGGCTCCTGGACCGCGAAGGCGCAACTCCGCAATGTCCGCCTCTTCCGTCGGATTCGGATTCGGGAGCGTGACCGTGGCGTTGACATCGATCACTGAAACCAGGTTGAACGCCGAGTCTCGGAGTGCGCCTGAGGCGACCCATGGGCAGTACCAGGCGCTGGCATCACCGGTTGCCCCGCCCACGTCCGGCGGTGGTGCACCGAAGTCTGGAGGACGTACCTCGATCGGGGCGGATTGGGTCAGAGCGAGCGCTCCGGCAACGGCCACGATGACAACAGCGATCACCCGTCTCATCCGAATCTCCTTCCACCCCATGCAACACCGACCAGGGCTACGAGCCACACCGCGGCGCCGATGGCTTGCAATCGACGAGCATCGATCGGGTCAAATCCGACCGAACCGACGGCGGCCGTTGTTCCGTTGGCCCAGTCGATCTGCTCCCATTCGCCCGGTCCCCAGCGAGCATTGGCGTTCTCCCGCACTTCCAGGCCAACTCCGAACTCCGGCTTGCCTTCGTAGCCGGTCCCAGCACGCGTCCACGGCGAGCCGTCGGCGCTGATGGCACGAACCGCGTTCTCGGCTTCGTTCTCGAACGTCGTGTTGGACAACCCGCCGCCGAGCGGCGCCAGGTCGAGCTGGCCGATGAAGATCGTCTCCCACGCACCGGCGAATGTGTCCCCCTCGGCCTCTTCGAGAATGACGATCCAGCGAACACCGAACGGCGCAAGAAGCTCACCGGCTCGCTTCGTCTCACCGCCGATGATCACTTTCAGCGTCTCCGCGAGAGCATCGTCACCGAGCCTCGCCGTGTGCAGGTGCGCCTCCCACGACTCCGGCATCGGCGCAGACACGAGCCGGTACGCAGCACCCTCGACGATTCGATCGTCGCCCGGGAGGTTCCCCGGCGCCCCGAGCACGAGGATCCTCGATGCGGTTGGATCGCCGGGCCGAGCGGCCGAGAACGTGAACGCCTCCCGGTACTCGTCGCTGGGATATCCCGCGCGACCACCAAGGACCGTGACGGCAGACGCCGCCACGAGGAAGACTGAAGCGGCTACCGCGACTCCTGCGACGATACGGCGCCAGCCGCCCACCTCACGCACCCGCGTGATCGCTTCGAACGACGGGCCGACGATGAGAGCGATCCCGAGAGAAACGACGACAAGGCTCACGCTCTCCACTTCTCGACCCGACCCGAATCCCGCAGATCGAGCGACGAGGATGCCGAAGGCAGCCGCTATCGCACCCCAACTCGCTACCAGGCCGAGCCGTTGTGGTGCTGCCACGAGTACGGACATGGCGGCGATCCCGACGATGACGGCCGTCACGGCCGATACTGCCCAGTAGGCGTCGCCATCCGTGACGAAGCGACCGAGGTCGGCGGTGCCGAGCCAGGGGAAGAGCAACGGAACAGCGAGGACCGCTCCGACCAGCGAGATGCCGACGGCCCTCCACGCGGGGCCATCGGTGAGGTTGACAAGTGCCCATACGAGCAGAGCGAAGATCGGCACAAGCAGGGTAAGCGGTGCCAGAACGGCGGCTATGCCGGCGAGGACGGCCACGGCGGCGACTCGACCGACTCTCGCGATCCACGAGGCGGGGAACGGGGCAAGAGCGAAACGCATCGACCAAGGGATGAGTCCTATGGCGATCGCGGCCCCTACCGCCGTCTCCTGAGCTACGGCCTGCGCAGCCGGGCCGGCCACGTAGACGATACCGGCAAGGGTTCCCGCGACTGCACGAACACCCCATGTTCGCAGGAGACGAACGACTCCCCAGATTCCGAGCAACCACGATCCCGCTGTCAGTACATACTCGGCCAGACGCCGGTTATCGAAGAGGATGGTCTGGATGAGACCTGCAAGCGCTATGAACGGACGAAGCGGCTCCACGGATCCAAGCCCTGCCGGGTTCCACCCCCCGGCATATGCCGAGACAGCACTCGATCCCGATTCGCCGAACGGGAGGCTGTACCCGACGGCGGGCAACCCCCCCGACCAGATGCTCCTGGTTGCGAGGAGGACGAAGAGCAGGGCGACCGCTCCCACGATGAACGAAGGCCGTCTGAGTTCCTCGCCGACCGCCTCGATCGAGAGCCGATCTTCTCCCGGGAGTCTTCGCCGGATCCGATCGGACAACTCCGCCACGACCGATCTGAGTGCGACGGAACCGCTGATCTGATACCTGAAGAGTTCGGGATCGCCGACGACCCGACCTGTGCGCGCTGCCCGGCGCTCCCGGAGCGTGTCCGGCAGTTTCACCAGGTTCCACAGCCACGCCCGGAGCCAGTGGAAGAATCTCCACCGTCCGAGGAAGAGCGACAGGAAGGATTGAGCGAAACCGGAGAGGAACGCCATCGGAAGCGCCCAGAGCAGCGTCATCGGTCCGTAGACCTTGATCATCACCCGGATGCGTCCGGCGCGCTCTCGCCATCGATCAAGTTCCTGGTGATCGTCGCGGCCGAGCACCTCCGACGAAGGGACGACGATCACACGGGCGCCGCGCAGCCGCGCTCGCTGACAGAAGTCGACCGCCGCGGCGAACGGCGCCATCGCGATATCCGGACCGCCAAGACCGCGAACGAGATCCATCCGGACGAGCATCGACTGCCCCCCAACGGCCGCGACGTCGCGAACGACGTCGTACTGACCCTGGTCGAGTTCATCCTCGTCGAATCCCGTGTACGGGGTCTCGAACACGTCGGTCGCGAATCCGGCGGAGAGCAATCGGTCCGGGTTCCCTTCATCGAGGATCTTCGATCCGGAGACCGAGGCGTCGAGCCGCGTCTGCCCGCGCACCAGCGCCCCGAGGGCGTCGGGCCGAGGGCGCACACCGTCGAGAACGAGCCACAGATGCGTGACGTTGCTGCAGGCATCGATGACGCCGCCGAGGCCTGCGAACCACTCGATGCCGTGTGCGCCCGCAAGACGGCGCGCGTCCGCGTCACCACCGACCACGATGATCCGCTGTGTTTCGTACACTTGCTGCTGGATCGATTCGATGGTCGCTGGAAGATCGGCGCCGCGTCGAGCGAAGATCGCGGCCGCGACAGGTAGTGGGCGTGTGCCCTCTGGAGATGACATGAACGACGCCATTCAAGGACCGAACTCGACATATTCCAACCCTTTCGCCGTTCTCCTGACCGGTGGTGTCGGTGGGGCGCGCGCTGCGCGGTCTCTCAGGCGGGTCTTCGCGGGCCCGCGACTCACGGTGATCGGGAACGTGGGCGATGACGAGTTGATCCACGGCGTTCACGTGTCGGCTGATCTCGATACCGTCCTCTACACGCTCGCCGGCATCGAGGGCCCCCACGGTTGGGGGATCGGAGGAGACTCGTCCACGGTTATGGGCCACCTCGATGCGCTCGGCGTCGATACCACCTTCTGCCTGGGTGATCGCGATCTGGCGGCATGTCTGGTTCGAACCGACATGCTCGCATCGGGCCGCACACTCACCGATGCCGTCGAACGGATTCGATCGGCACTCGGCGTCGAGACAAGGGTCCTGCCCGCCACCAACGATCCGGTTCGAACCAGGCTTCGGATCGACAACGGAAGGTGGCTGGCGTTCCAGGAGTACTTCGTCGAACGGGGGCACCGTGACCACGTCGTAGAAGTCGAGTACACCGGTGCCGAGAATGCACTGCCCGCCCCGGGGGTGGTCGAGGCCATCGCTGCTGCGGACATCGTCGTGATCGCCCCATCGAATCCGCCCTTGTCGATCGGACCGATCATCGCCGTTCCGAAGATCCGACAGGCCATCGCCGAGAAGGAGCGCGTCGTCGCCATCAGTCCCCTGTTCGGAGGCAAGGCGCTCAAGGGGCCGACCGAGCGAGTGATGGCATCTCTCGGATTTCCCTCCGGGAACGCCGGAGTCCTGGCGGTGTACGAGGGACTCATCTCCGACCTCGTCATCGACGTCGGAGACGCATCGGACGATCGTTATCTCTCCAAGACGGTCATGGTCCATGCCACCGATACCCGCCTCGTTTCTGAGAGCGAGGCCCGCGGCTTCGCCAACTGGTTCCAGGAGGCGTTCACATGAGCATCGAGATCCATCCGATCCGCGGAATCCCCGAGATCGCACCCGGCGACGACCTGGGGGCGCTCATCGTCGATGGACTCAAGGCATCGCAGATCGCGCTATCCGACCGTGACGTCGTCGTGATCACCCATAAGGTCGTCTCGAAGGCCGAAGGCCGGATCGAACAAGTCTCCGATGACCGCGCCTACCGGGAGCTGGCCGAGCGAGAGGCCCGGTCGATCTTGCGACGGCGCGGTGATCTCCTCATCACACAGACAGATCACGGATTCATCTGTGCGAACGCCGGGGTCGATCGCTCCAACGTGGCAGAGGGATGGGCGGTCCTCCTCCCCGTCGATCCAGACCGGTCGGCGCACCGCATCCGACGCCACATCGAGCGCTTGACGGGTGTCTCGATCGCCGTCGTCGTGACGGACACGTTCGGTCGACCGTGGCGACGCGGACTTGTCGACGTTGCCATCGGGATCTCCGGGCTGCCATCGACCCTGGACCTCCGTGGCGAATCCGACGCACAGGGGCGCACGATGAACGTCACGGAGATCGCCATCGTCGATGAGATCGCGGCGGCCGCTGATCTCGTCATGGGCAAGGCCGATGAGATCCCGGCCGCAGTCGTGCGGGGCCTCGACCTCGCGGGGACCGGACGAGCCACCGACCTGGTGAGACCCCCAGAAGAGGACATGTTCAGATAGAACATGAGTAGCCGAGTCCTGCGGGCCTTGGGATTCCTCAGCTACTCAGCTACCCCGCTACTTTGTTCTTATGCCTGAACTGCCTGAGATCGAGGCCTATCTCCATGCGCTTCGCCCGCGGATCGTCGGGAGTCGGCTGATTCGGGTACGAGTTCGCGGCGTCTCGGTGCTTCGGACGTACGACCCGCCGATCGATGCCGCTGCCGATCATATGGTCATCGATGTTCGACGCCTTGGGAAGCGGGTCGTGATCGACCTCGACGGCCACCTCCATCTCGTCATACATCTCATGGTTGCCGGCCGCCTCAAGTGGCTCTCAGCGGGATCGACGATACCGGGCCGGAATGGCCTCGCAGCATTCGACTTCACTGATGGAACATTGCTCCTTACCGAAGCAGGTTCGAGGCGACGCGCATCGCTCCACCTCGTCGACACCGATGCTCTCACAGGACTCGACCCCGGAGGCGCCGAACTCGCCGACCTTGACCTCGACGGATTCACCGAGCGCCTGGGCCGGGAACGCCACACGCTCAAGCGAACACTCACCGACCCGCATCTCTTCGCAGGGATCGGCGGAGCCTTCGCCGATGAGATCCTCTGGGCTGCCGGGCTCTCCCCCACTCAGATGAGCACGAACCTCGGTGAGGACCAGATCAAGCGCTTGTTCGATACGACGCGTACCACCCTCGCCCGGTGGACGAACATCCGGGTGACCGAGACCGGTGACCGCTTCCCGACCAAGGTCACAGCCTTCCACCCGGACATGGGCGTCCACGGCAAGTTCGGAGAACCATGCCCGACCTGCGGTGCGAAGGTTCAACGGATCGTCCACGGGAAACGCGAGACCAACTACTGCCCCGGATGCCAAACCGGCGGCAGGATCCTGGCCGATCGAGCATTGTCGAGACTCCTGAAGAACGACCGCCCGAGAACGGTCGAAGACCTGGAGTAGCCATGAGCCATGAGCCAGAGTACGGACTACGGACTACGGACTACGGACTACTGATCACTGTTTTCTGAACCAGTCGATCGTCTGGGCTAGACCGTCGTCGAGGCTCGTCCACGGTTCCCATCCGAGGACCTCCTGGGCCGCCGTCGAATCGAGGGCCGATCGGCGCTGCTCGCCGACTCGCGGCGCGGCGTGAGTCGGCCGCACCGAAGACCCAACGATCCTGGCCATCTTGTCGTGGAGGTCGACAACGCTGGTTTCGACTCCCGTCCCGATGTTGAGGTAACGGCCCCCACCCTGTAGCGCCGCGCGCCAGCAGGCATCGGTCACATCCTCGACGAAGACGTAGTCGCGGGTCTGGAGCCCATCGCCGTAGATGGTCGGTGTCCGTCCTGCCAGGAGATCACCGGAGAAGATGGCAACAACGCCGGCCTCCCCCGCCGGATCTTGACCCGGTCCATAGACATTGGCGAACCCGAGAGACACGTAGTCGAGGGCGGCAGTTCTCTGGAAATAGTCCAGATACTCGTCGACGATCTTCTTCGACACGCCGTATGGCGAGTCGGGTCTCCTGGTCACGGTCTCACGAGTCGGGATCGAAGTTGTGTCGCCGAACGTCGCCCCACCGGACGACGAGAACACGACTCGATCGACGCCGGCATCTCGGGCGGCGAGTAGCACGTTGATCGTGCCGAGCACGTTGATCGATGCGTCCGTGATCGGATCGGCTACCGAGGCTCGCACGTCGATCTGGGCGGCGAGATGGAAGACGATTTCCGGGGCAAAGCCGATGAAGGCGTCACGCACCTCCGGCGCCCGGACATCGATCTGATGGAAATGGACGTGCCCCCGAGCACGAGCATCCGCAAGACGCGAGAGCATCCCGGTCGAGAGGTCGTCGACGACGAGCACCTCGGTTCCCTCGTCGATGAGGCGGTTCACCAGGTTCGATCCGATGAAGCCGGCTCCGCCGGTGACGACTGCTTTCGAGATGCCCATCAGTTCCTCCGATCAGGGGGGAGCGTAGACCGGTCGTGGAGTCGTACTTCTCCGCTGTTCACGGAGATCACGCCGTCCGCCGTTTCCACCAGAAGCGATCCGTCGTCGAAGACGGCGGCAGCGATCCCCGTGCCACCGGCGTATGAAACCGATCGGCCGGTCGTGATGCACGCTTCCCGGTACTCGTCGAGGCCCCAGTCACCAGGGTGGCGTGCCATACGATCCAGGAATCGGTCGGCCCATTCCGCCGCGAGTTCTGCGCCGACCTCCGGCCCGGGATCGGTTCCATACACGGCATCGCCGCCCACGATCGGTGCCGTCCACGCCAGATTGACACCGCAACCGACGACCACGACTCCGTCACCCGACTCGACGAGCAAGCCACCGATCTTCCCTTCACCGATCATCAAGTCGTTGGGCCAGCGCAGGTCCGTGGTGATGCCACTGACAGCACCGATGGCCGATCGCGCGGCGAGACCGGCGGTCAGGGGAATCAGGCTCCAGGATGCGATCGGCCAGGCCGGCTCGAACGCAAGCGATGCGAACATAGCGCGATCAGGTTCGAGCCAATCGCGCCCCAGGCGGCCCCGCCCCGATGTCTGATGATCGGCGATCACCAGCACAGGACCGAGCCGGTCATAACGGTCGCGAGCCTCGTCCTGGGTAGATTCCACCGACTCGAGTTCGACAACTGCGTATCGTGTAGCCAATCATCCACCTCGATGGTCAGAAGAGAAGACTACCGGGAGAACCGTGAGCACCGAAGATCACATCAAGAAGCTACGAGTCCTACGCGAGGACGCCGTTGCCCCGGTCAACCAACGCGCTGTCGACCGCCAACACGATCTCGGGAAACTCTGTGCGCGGGAGCGGATCGACCTGCTCCTCGACAAGGGCTCGTTCCAGGAACTCGACATGTTCGTGAAACACCACGCCTTGGGCTTCGGCATCGAAGACAACCGCCCCTTCGGCGATGCCGTCGTCACCGGCTATGGCAAGGTCGACGGACGGAACGTATTCGTCTACGCGGAGGACTTCACCACCTACGGCGGGAGCCTCGGTGCGGCTGTCGCCGACAAGATCTGCAAGGTGATGGACCTCGCGATGGACAACGGCGCCCCGATCATCGGTATCAAAGACTCGGGCGGCGCCAGGATCCAAGAGGGTGTGGCGTCGCTGCACGGGTACGGACGGATCTTCGAGCGGAACGTTCGAGCCTCGGGGGTGATCCCCCAGATCTCGATCGTCATGGGACCGTGCGCCGGTGGCGCCGTCTACTCACCAGCGATCACCGACTTCGTCTTCCAGGTCGAAGAGACGGCCCACCTCTTCATCACCGGCCCCGAGGTCATCAAAACTGTGACCGGCGAGGAAGTCACCATGGAAGAACTCGGAGGCGCCCGCGCTCACGCGACCCGATCCGGAGTCACTCACTTCGTGGTTCCGGACGACCGGTCGGCGATGGAGGAGGTCCGCTACCTGCTCTCGTTCCTGCCGCAGAACAACATGGAAGTCGCTCCCTTCTTCACCCCGCTCGATCGCCCCGACCGCATGGACGAGATGCTCACGACGATCATCCCGGATTCGCCGAATCAGCCGTACGACATGGTCGACGTCGTTCAATCGATCGTCGACGACGGAGATTTCTACCAGGTGCACGAGCACTTCGCTCCGAACCTGATCGTCGGGTTCGCCCGTCTCGATGGATACACGATCGGCGTCGTCGGGAACCAACCCGCGGCTCTCGCCGGGACACTGGACATCGACGCATCATCCAAGGGAGCAAGATTCGTGCGCTTCTGCGATGCTTTCAACATCCCGTTGGTGACGCTCGTCGACGTACCAGGCTTCCTGCCCGGCGTCGGGCAGGAACACGCAGGCATCATCCGTCACGGGGCCAAGCTCCTCTATGCGTTCTCAGAGGCAACCGTGCCGCGGGTGACCGTGATCACTCGCAAGGCCTACGGTGGAGCGTTCCTCGTCATGAACGCTCGCGCGGTACGGGCCGACATCGCATTCGCGTGGCCTACCGCGGAGATCGCCGTGATGGGAGCGAAAGGGGCCGTGAACATCATCCATCGCAAGGAGTTGCGTGAGGCTGATGACGCCGAAGCCGAAGGCCAGCGACTGGTCGATGACTACGAGGATCGGTTCAACAACCCCTATGTCGCCGCCGAAAGGGGCTACATCGACGACGTCATCGAGGCACGCGAGACGAGGCCTCGTCTGATCCGTGCCCTGGATATGCTGCGCAACAAGAGGGAAGCGACACCACCGAGGAAGCACGGCAACATCCCGTTGTAGATACACCATCCTGAGAGATTGACCACGACGATGGTCGCGTATCTTCGTGCGTGCGTCACGGTCGGCACGTCCAATGTGCCCACGCTGAGTCTCCAACGCCGAGCGAGTACCCGACGAGCCATGCGGCCGCGGCGATATTGGCTTCGGGCGAGAACGGCGACGCTCCCCGAAAGCCCGCTTGTTCCGACGAATGGTCCCATGTGCGATCGACGAACTGGAAGAGGCCGGAGGCGTTGCTCCTCGGGTTGCGGGCATCGGGATCACCGTTCGACTCGCAGTCGATGATCGACAGCGCCTCCTCGACCCGCTCCGGAGGGAAGTAGCGTTCGACGAGGGGTCGCCACTGCTCGACGGGTCCGGTGGAAAGGGAATCCTCCGCTGGATCCGACGCAACCATCGCTGTGTGTTCCGCCTCGATCAGGAGCTTTGTGAGGTAACCCGCTTCAACGGATGTCCAGTCAGGCGACGGATCGATCGATCCTGCAAGCCCGATCACGGCATCGAGCAAGGCATCGGTCTCGGGGTCCCCGAACACTCCGACTCGCTCGCCGGCACCGGCAACGGCCGCGACGAGGCCTGCGACCGCATCGAGGAACCAGCCTGCCCCATCGTGGTCGAGATCGGTGCGCTGGACGAGCAGATCAACGACGCGCTCTCGACGAGCGGGGTCTGTGATGAGCGAAGCGTGCGAGGAGATGTCGGGCGCCGTTTCGATCTCCCGCGACACGTCGGGGTTGAGATCAGCGTCCACGGCGTACGCGTCGGCCGCCGGCAGCGCGGCGAGACCGAGCGCGACGAACAACACGATGAAGAGGCGGGGATACCGCATGGGGAGGCCCATGAGATGCATCAGCCTATGAACGCACCTCAGATACCGGTGCCATTGGTAACCCCGTCCCGATCGCCGGGGTCGGACTGACGACGATCAGACAGTTCCCTTCCGGCCTTCTCAGGAGCCTGCCGAGCAATGCATGTTGCCCATCTCAACTGCCCGGCATCGCTCGGCACACTCCTAGGATGCTCGGCGTGAAGTCTGTTCTCATCGCGAATCGAGGCGAGATCGCCGTCCGCGTGATTCGTGCTGCTCACGATCTCGGACTTCGCACGATCGCCATCTACTCCGAACTGGACCGCGATGCCGTCCACGTCGACCTTGCCGATGAAGCGTGGAACGTCGGCCCGGCGCCATCGTCCGAGTCCTACCTCAACGTCGGTCGCATCCTGGAGATCGCCCGCGAATCGAAGGCCGATGCCATTCACCCCGGGTATGGCTTCCTCGCAGAGAACGCTTCCTTCGCCAGATCGGTCACCGATGCGGGCTTCATATGGGTCGGCCCCACCCCTGAGGCGATCGCCACGATGGGAGACAAGATCGCTTCCCGAATTGCTGCCGCCCGGGCCGGTGTGGCGGCGGTTCCTGGAACAACCGAGCCACTCACAGACGTCTCACAGGTCAAGGCCTTCGCCGACGAGCACGGTTGGCCGATCGCCATCAAGGCAGCCCACGGGGGTGGCGGCAAGGGACTCAAGGTTGTACGCGAAGACGGTGACCTCGACTCGGCCTTCGAAGGAGCCAGGCGCGAGGCCGAGGCCTGGTTCGCCAACCCCGAGGTCTACGTCGAGCGATACCTCGACACACCGCGTCACATCGAAGCTCAGGTCATCTTCGATACCCACGGCAACGGGGTGTTTCTCGGCGAACGAGACTGTTCTCTCCAGCGACGCCACCAGAAGCTCATCGAAGAGACCCCGGCGCCGGCGTTCACCGACGAGCAACGGGCCGAACTCGGGCGAGCCGCTCTTGCCATCGGGCGCGCTGCCGGATATGTGAATGCCGGAACGGTCGAGTTCCTGCTCGACACGAACGGAGACCTGTTCTTCCTCGAGATGAACACGAGAATCCAGGTCGAACACACGATCACCGAAGAAACGACCGGCGTCGACCTCGTCGTGGAACAACTGCGCGTCGCCGCCGGTGAGATCCTCTCGTTCGACTCGGTCCAGCGGACGGGTCACGCCATCGAGTTCCGGATCAACGCGGAAGATCCTTCCCGTGGCTTCCTTCCTACGCCCGGCGAGCTCTCGACCTACCGTGAGCCGGCCGGACCCGGGATCCGTGTCGACAGCGGTGTCCGGCAGGGTTCGCGCATCTCCCAGTACTACGACAACCTCATCGCCAAGCTCGTCGTCCGCGGACGGGATCGCGACGAAGCGATCCGCAGATCGATCCGGGCGCTGACCGAGTTCAAGATCGAAGGGGTCGAGACGACGATCCCCGCCCACCTCCGGATTCTCCAGGGTTCCGATTTCCCCGCCGGCGATGTCCACACGCGTCTCGTCGAAGATTCCATGGAATTCAGCGATCTCGGCACAGAGACCTCACCGGCGATACCGGAAGACGAGGAACTCCAAGAGCGCGACATCACCGTCGAAGTGGGCGGTCGACGCTTCGAGGTGAAGTACTGGTCACAGGTCATCGCTTCGACGGGATCGGGGCAACGCCCCGCACCGCGGCGCAGAGCCCCGAAGCTCAACAAGGAGCAGTCCGCCGGCTCCGGCGAGGGACTCGTGACCTCACCGATGCAGGGCACCATCGTGAAGGTTCACCACTCGGCCGGTGACTCGGTACGCGCCGGCGACCCGGTGTGTGTGCTCGAAGCGATGAAGATGGAGAACGAGATCAAGGCGCCCGCAAGCGGCGACATCGTGGACCTCCGCGTCCAACCCGGCGACACCGTCACAGCGGGTGCCGTGCTGATGGTGATCAGGTGAGTAGCTGAGTAGCTGAGTAGCGGAGTAGCTGAGTCGCTGAGTCGCTGAGTAGCTGAGTAGCTGAGTATCACGCGCTTGGGCGGTACCTGCCGAAGACGTCTGCTAGGGCGTTCGAGACTTCGCCTACTGTCGCTCCGATTCTCAGGGCTTCTCTCATCGGCGGCAGGAGGTTCTCGTCACCGGCGGCGGTCTGCCGGACGGTCTCGAGAGCGACATCGACGGCGCCCGGGTCGCGTTTCGCTCGCAGTCGCTGCAAACGCTCGACCTGTTCGAACTCGATCCGGGGATCAACGCGAAGCACCTTGTGATCGCCGGCCTCGTCAATCTGGAAGCGATTGACACCCACGATCACGGTCTCGTCGGACCCCACAGCCCGTGCGTATTCATATGCCGCGTTCTCGATCTCTCGCTGCTGGAAGCCCGATTCGATCGCTGCCACGGCGCCGCCGAGGTTGTCGATCCTCCCGATGAGATCCATGGCCTCGGCTTCGAGTCGATCGGTCAACGACTCGACGAAGTACGACCCGGCGAGCGGGTCGATCACCGAGGCGACGCCGGATTCGTGGGCGAGGACCTGCTGTGTCCTGAGGGCGATCATCACGGCCTCCTCGGTCGGGAGACCCAGCGCCTCGTCATACGAGTTCGTGTGGAGCGACTGGGTGCCTCCGAGGACCGCAGCAAGTGCCTGATACGCCGTCCGAACCACGTTGTTGAAGGGCTGCTGCGCGGTCAACGTCGACCCTGCGGTCTGCGTGTGGAAGCGCATCCTCCACGAAGACGGTGAAGTCGCACCGACGCGGACCCTCATGAGCCGAGCCCACATCCGACGGGCAGCCCGGAACTTCGCGGCTTCTTCGAAGAGATCGTTGTGGGAATTCCAGAAGAACGACAACCGGGGAGCGAAGACATCGACGTCGAGACCGGCCCGCTTCGCAGCGTCGATGTACGCGAGTCCGTTGGCGATGGTGAACGCTATCTCCTGGGCGGCGGTCGATCCGGCTTCGCGGATGTGGTAGCCACTGATCGAGATCGTGTTCCAGTTCGGCAGTTCGTCGACACAGTACGAGAACACGTCGGTGACCAGCCGCATCGAAGGGGCCGTCGGATAGATGTAGGTACCGCGGGCGATGTACTCCTTCAGAATGTCGTTCTGGATCGTTCCGCGCACACGATCAGCCGCCACCCCTTGCTCTTCGGCGACCAGTTGATAGAGCAGCAGGAGGATCGGCGCCGTCGAGTTGATCGTCATCGAAGTGGTGACGTCGTCGAGGGGGATCCGATCGAACAGCGCTCGCATGTCTTCGATCGAATCAACTGCGACACCGACCTTGCCGACCTCGCCGGCGGCCATCTCGTCATCAGAGTCGAGCCCCATCTGCGTCGGGAGATCGAAAGCCACCGAGAGTCCGGTCTGCCCGGCCGCGAGGAGCCTTCTGAACCGTTCGTTCGTCGACTTCGCGTCACCGAATCCCGCGTACTGGCGCATGGTCCAGAGGCGCTCCGTGTACATCGATCGATAAGGGCCGCGAGTGTACGGATAGGACCCGGATGAGCCGAGTTCCTCACCCGGGTCCCAGTCGCGCCGATCATCGGGGCCGTACTCCGCTGGGTTTGATTCGTTCATATGTGGGGATCCGGGGTCTATCGGGAGTCTGTTCCTATGCTTTTCGCGAGTTCGATGCTACCTGCGGGAACTCGACCGCAAGCGGAAGCGTGTGTTACACGATGGATTCGAACATCCATGAAGCTCACCGGCACGACCGGCGGCGCCGGCGTCTGCCCGGCCTGATCCTCCTCGCGGTTATCACAGTCGTTGGAGCGGGTTGGTTGGGACTGTTCGCCTTCCTGGGTTCCAACTCGGCGCTCGGAACTGTTGAGGACCTCGAGGATCTGTACTTCTGTGATGCTTCGACCATGGACCTCTCCTTCCCCGATATCTCACGCCTGTCGAGTGTGACCACAGCGGACGGTGTCGAACTCGGGAAGCTGTCGGAACGCAACAGCCAGCCGATCCCGCTCGACGAGATTCCGGACCTGGTGATCGGCGCCTTGCTCTCGGCTGAAGACAAGGCCTTCTACGAACACGAGGGCGTTGACTTCAAGGCCATCGTGAGAGCGGCGATCGGGGGCGGCGAGACCGGGGCCTCGACGATCACGCAGCAGGTCGTGAAACAGAACTTCCTCACCGCCGATCGAACCCTCGAGCGCAAGATCTGCGAGGCCCAGGTTGCCGCCGAACTCGAGCGCCGCTACACGAAAGATCAGGTCCTGGAGTTCTATGCGAACTCGGTGTTCTTCGGTTCGAACGCCTACGGCGTCCAGGCGGCCGCTCAGGAGTACTTCGCAAAGGACCTCGACGAACTGACGCTTGCCGAGGCCGCGACGCTCGTGACGCCGATCAGGAACCCCACCTTCTATCACCCACGGCACAATCCCCAGAACTCGATCGCCGTTCGGAACCAGACCATCGACCGAATGGTGTCCAACGGACTCACGACCGCGCAGGAAGGCGAAACGGCGAAGAACACGCCACTGGGCGTCGTCCCGCACTCGGTGCGTGAGGAACTGGACCCTCTGGTGATACTCGCTGTGCGCCAGCAACTGCTCGACTCCGACGAATACGGACTCGGAGAGTCGTATGAGGAGCGGAAGCGGGCGCTCTTCGGCTGCCCGGCCGCCGATACGACATGTTCGGGCGGCGGCGGTCTCCAGATCGACATCACCATCGACTACGACCTCCAGACGGAGGCGAATCGGATCCTTCGATCCTGGTTCCGTCCCGAGTACGACGGACCAACCGGTGCGATCGCCACCGTTGACAACGCGACGGGAGCGATACGTGTCGTGGCGTCCGGAATCGACTACGGGGACAACCTCGAAGCCGGGGAACGCCCGTACGATCTTGCCACCGGCAGCGCCCGGAACGCCGGGTCAGCGTTCAAACCGTTCACGCTCACAGCCGCCCTCGAAAGCGGGTATCTCGATGGTCGCCCGGTGACGCTTGCATCGATGTGGGACCGGTCGAGTCCAGTTGTCATCGATTGCGGGTATCCGTGTTCTGCCGATGGGAACACGTGGACCGTCCAGAACGCCGGCGGCAATGCAGGCCACGATCTCCAGTCGCTCGAATCGGCGACCTACAACTCGACGAACACGGTCTACGCACGGCTCATCGATGCGATCGGACCCGCCGCCGTGGTCGATACTGCCAGGCGACTCGGGATCACGTCCCAGTATCTCAAGCCGTTCCACTCGATCACGCTCGGGGCCGCGTCGGTCAGCCCGCTGGAGATGGCAGCTGCATACTCAACGATCGCCAACTACGGGTATCGGGTGGAGCCGTACCTCGTGGAGCGCATCACCGACAGCGCCGGCAACGTGATCTACGATCATCAGATCCAGTCGGAACGCGTCCTCTCGCGTGTGATCGGCTCCGTCGTTGTGAGCACGCTCGAGAAGGTCGTATCACAAGGTACCGGCAGGCGGGCCGACATCGGTCGGCCGCAAGCAGGAAAGACCGGAACTGCTACCGACCATACCGACGTGTGGTTCGCAGGTTTCGTCCCTCAACTCACGACAACGGTGTGGGTTGGATACGCGGATCGCCCGCTCCCGATGGAACGATTCACGATCTGGAACGACGCGGAAGGTGAGGAGCAGTCCGTGAAACGTGCGTTCGGCGGCACGGTCGCCGCCCCGATCTGGAAACAGTTCATGGAGTACGCGACCCGCGATCTGCCTGCGCTGGACTTCGCTGAAGAACCGGTCGGCGCCGACGTGTACCGGATCGTGCCCAGAACCGAAGTACCCGACCTCAGCGGGATGAGCCTCGAGGAGATGGCCGACGCGGTCTACGGCGTAGGCCTCCGCCTCAACGAGGTCGATGAGGCTTCCGCCGAACCCAAAGGGCGGATCTTGAGCATCTCCCCACGAGCCGGGACCTCCCTCCAACAAGGCGCGTCGGTGACCGTCCTCGTGTCAACCGGTGTCCCGCCGGTGATCCTCGCCCCCGATCTCCTCGGCCTACCGCTGGACGATGTCACCGCGGCACTCCAGGACTTCGAAAACGAGACCGGCATCCGGCTCGACTGGTCCGTTGAGTATCTCGCCGTCGAGAACGCCGAACTCTGGGGCATCGTGGTAAGAACCGAACCTCCTCCCGGTTCCGTCATCACTGAAGGGGATTCGATCAAGGTGATCGTCGGCGCTCAGCCGACCGAAGCCGTCAGCCCGCCGAGTGGATAGGACTTCGCAGTCCTAGGTTCGTTCAGCCGGGTAGCCTCGCCGGACATGGGTGAAACGCCTCTGAGCAGACTTTGGAGCTACGCGCGGCCGTATCGCGGTCGGATCCTGACCGCCACGCTCTGGTCGTTCCTCAACAAGGCGATGGACATCGCCCCACCGTTCCTCATCGGAATGGCCGTCGATGTCGTCGTGCGCCGTGAAGACTCGTTCCTGGCTTCGTTGGGGATCGCGGATCCGCGCACGCAGTTGGTCGTGCTCGCCGGCATCACGTTCGTGGTGTGGGCCCTCGAATCGCTCTTCGAGTACCTCCTCGGCGTAGCGTGGCGCAACCTCGCACAAACGATGCAGCACGACCTGCGGGTCGACACGTATGCGCACATGCAAGATCTCGAGCTTGGCTTCTTCGAAGACCGTCGGTCCGGTGACCTCATGGCAGTGCTCAACGACGATGTGAACCAACTCGAGCGGTTCCTCGACATCGGCGCCAACGAGGTCATCCAGATGTTCACCACGGTCGTCCTGATCGGAACGGCGTTCTTCATCATCGCCCCGTCGGTTGCGTGGCTCGCGTTCCTGCCGATTCCGGTCATCATCTGGGGCTCGTTCCGGTTCCAGCGCCGGATCGAACCCCGGTACGAAGCCGTGAGGGAACAGGCAGCAGCGATCAACTCGCAGCTTGCCAACAATCTGGGCGGCATCGCGACGATCAAAGCGTTCACCGCCGAACGCCGCGAGGTAGAGCGGATCACCCTCGAGAGCGACCGATACCGCGTGGCCAACGCAGCAGCTATCAGACTTTCGTCCGCGTTCTCGCCGCTCATCAGAGTGGCGATCCTCGTCGGGTTCACCGCGACCCTGGTCTGGGGTGGCTTCCTCGTCCTCGACGGTGCTCTGAGCGTGGGGCTCTACTCGGTGATGGTGTTCCTCACCCAGCGCCTCCTCTGGCCGCTCACACGTCTGGGACAGACATTCGATCTGTACCAGCGAGCGATGGCGTCCTCGAAACGGATCTTCGGGGTGCTCGACACCGAACCCCGCCTCGTCGACGGCCCCAACGACCTGGCGACGGTCAACGGATCGCTTGCACTGTCCTCGGTGGTGTTCTCGTACGACGACGGCTACCCGGTGCTCAACGATGTCACGATCGACGTCCCTGCCGGTCGCACAACCGCGTTCGTCGGCCCGACCGGTTCGGGCAAGACCACACTCATCAAGCTGTTGCTCCGGTTCTACGACCCCGGTACCGGATCGGTCACGCTCGACGGGGTCGATCTTCGAACCCTCCGCCGGTTCGACGTTCGCCGGGCCATGGCCCTCGTTTCCCAGGATGTGTTCCTGTTCCACGGAACGGTTGCAGAGAACATCGCATACGGGAGGCCCGAAGCGACGCCCCTCGAGATCCGAGAGGCCGCCCGAACAGCGGAAGCCCATGACTTCATCGGATCCCTCCCCTTCGGCTACGACACGATCGTCGGAGAGCGGGGGCAGAAACTGTCGGGCGGTCAACGGCAGCGCCTCTCGATCGCACGGGCGCTGGTCACCGGGTCCCCGATCCTCCTCCTTGATGAGGCAACGTCGGCGGTCGACAACGAGACGGAAGCCTCCATCCAGCGATCGCTGGCGAGGGTCGCGCACGATCGGACGGTCGTCGTGATCGCTCATCGCCTCTCGACCATCCGTCACGCGGACCGGATCTATGTGGTCGGCGCCGGGACCATCGTGGAATCGGGAACGCACGACGAACTGATCGGCCACCCGGGGATCTACCGCTCGTTGTGGGAGGTCCAGACCGGCTCGGCCGTCGACGGCTGACGCGAACGTTTCGCGACCTTGTTCGCACCTCTTGACGTTACCTAT
>JAUXCV010000147.1 GCA_030618675.1 Acidimicrobiia bacterium
GCGATCAGATGGATGTGGGTGCGTTGGCGCTCTACCTCTTGTCCGATGAGGTCGGCGAGTACGGGATCGGCTTGCAGCAGCGGTGTCATGTCGGTCACGGAGGTCCCCTTCTGGTTCAACCGGTCAGAGTAGCCATCGGCCGGTCGGCGACGGCCCGATTTTCAGTCCTTCGAGCGGTCGATCAACCAGTCGGCCGCTGCCAATGCAAGGAGCGGCAGGAGCGGCGCCAGCATGAGCCAGATCTCAACGGCGACGAGGCCTCCGACGACGACGAGAGCGGCAGCGGCGCCCGACACGGCCAGCCGCATGGAGAGCCGGTGCGGGTCCCCGTCCCCGGGATAGGCGATCACTCCTCCGATGCCGAGGGTGACGGCAGGGAGCAGCAACGTGATCGACCCCGATCCGGTGATGATCGACAGCACGAAGAGGAGCGAGCCGGCGACGAGGCCCGCGATCGAAGCGCGGATACCGGTCGGCAGTGGATCCGGTTCACCACCGAACCCAGCGACGGCGAGCATGGACAGCGCCACCGACACTCCGATGATGAACAGCCCGATCGAGATGCTCGACCTGAGCACCATCAACGCGAGCCAGAAGCCGGAGACGGCGATCGCGGTCCCGACGATGATCCCGAGGATCGAACGCTTCACGGAGCGATCGGACCGTCTCTCAGTACCCATTCGGACGGCTCGGTGAGGTCGATGATCGTCGAGGCCTCCCCGCCGACGGCCTCGCCTTCGAGGTACACGGCGACGTCATCACCGAACAAGTTCCTCGCCTCCACATCGGTCAGCACGGCCGGTCGCCCTGAGATGTTCGCGCTCGTCACAGCGAGGGGTCCGCTCTCGCGGAGGAACTCCAGTGCCACCGGATGGTTCGGGCAGCGCAACCCGAGGGTGCGCCGGTCCGGGTCACCGATCCAGTCCGGGATCGACTTGAGCTTCGGCACGACGAGCGTGAGCGCTCCGGGCCAGTGCTCCTCCGCAAGCTCGAGGCCACGGTCGCCGAAGGCCACCAGCTGCTGGGCTTGCTCCAGGTTGGCCACGAGAATCGCCAGCGGCTTGATGCCGGGGCGTCCTTTGGCGATGAAGATCCGGTCGAGTGCGTCCGGATTGAACGGGTCGGCAGCGATGCCGTAGAGCGTGTCGGTGGGAATCCCGACGAGCTCACCGTCGGCGACCGCTGCGAGTGCTGTGGAGAGGATCTCTGTGTCCATCCCTACAACCTACTGCGGTGCGGCGCCGATCACGAAGCGTTCCTTGCCGAACAGATCGCGTTTGATCTCTCCGCCGAGCGATGCGAAGCGGTCGGCGATGGCCGGTCCATGGAATTCGGAGATCTCGCAGATGATCACGCCGCCGGGTCGGAGCCAGTCGGATCCGGCCTCGGCGATCGTTGCGAGTACCTCATCTCCGATCGGACCGGCGACGAGCGCCGTGGTCGGTTCGTGGTCGCGTACGTCGACCGGCAGGTCCGCGAGTTCGGCTACCGCGAGATAGGGCGGATTCGACACGATGAGATCGATTCTGCCCCGGAGATGGTCGGGCAACGGATCGAAGAGATCACCGAGGAGGACGGTCACATCGAGACCCGCATCCCTGGCGTTCTCCCGGGCAAGCTCGACGGCATCGGATGAGATGTCCGTTGCGTAGATCGTTGCTGCCGGGAAGGTGTGCTTGAGGGCGATGGCGAGGTTCCCGCTCCCTGTGCAGAGGTCGACGATCACCAGCGGGCTTTCGACGGCGACCTTGGCGATCTCGTAGAGCTCCTCGGTCTCGGGGCGAGGCACCAGCACCCGCTGATCGACGGCGACCTCGATCGGTCCGAACGGCACGATGCCCTCGATGTACTGCAACGGCTCATCCGCGCGACGCCGCTCGACGAAGCTGTGGAACGCCACGATCTCACCCGTCGTGAGATCGACCCCAAGGATCAGCGACGTCCAATGCCTCCCGGTAGCAGCCTCGAGCAGTCTGCGGACTTCGTGGTCGGGAAGCGCCGGAATGGACCGCAGAAGATCAGCCGAGTTCGTCGTCCGTAGTCCGTAGTCCGTAGTCCGTATCGGACCATCGGTTGTCGGTTGTCGGTTGTCGTTAGCCAACGATGTGCCCGCCTGCTCTACTGATCTACTGATCTACTGATCTACTGATCTACTGCTTCGCTTACTCACCCGCCAACGCCCGCGCCGCTTCGTCCGCAATCAGCGCATCGTGCAGGGCCTCTAGGTCTCCGTCCAAGACGTTCGGCAGGGAGTGGATCGTTAGGCCGACGCGGTGGTCGGTCACGCGGTTCTCCTTGAAGTTGTAAGTCCTGATCTTCTCGGCTCGCACGCCCGTGCCCACCTGGGATCGTCGCACGGAGGCGCGCTCCCCGGCCTGCTCGGCGATCTGCTGTTGGTAGAGCCTCGCCCGGAGCACACGCATCGCTTTGAGCTTGTTCTGGAGTTGGGACTTCTCGTCCTGGCACGACACGACGATGCCGGTCGGACGGTGCGTGATCCGCACGGCGGAGTCTGTGGTGTTCACCGACTGTCCGCCGGGACCCTGAGAGCGCATCGTTTCGATGTCGAGGTCGTTGTCCAGGATCTCGACTTCGACCGCTTCGGCCTCGGGGAGCACGGCCACCGTCGCCATCGACGTGTGCACCCGCCCTTGTGACTCCGTCTTGGGAACACGTTGCACGCGATGTGGTCCCGCCTCGAACTTGAACCTGGAGTAGGCGCCCTTCCCCTTCACGGCGAACGTCGCTTCCTTGAGTCCACCCGTGTCCGATGGGGACACATCGATCGGATCTATCGCCCACCGGTTGCGCTCGGCGAAGCGTTCATACATCCGGTAGAGATCTCCCGCCCACAGCGCCGCCTCGTCGCCGCCCGCGGCAGATCGGATCTCCACGATGACGTCCTTGTCGTCGTTCGGATCCTTCGGAATCAACAGACGCCGGAGATCCGCTTCCGTTGCCGCCATCTCGGCATGCTTGGCCACGACGACACCGTTGAGGTACTCGATCATCTCAGCATCGTCTTCGATCGCGACCAGTTCGGCCGCTTCTTCAGATTCCGTTTCGGCGTCACGGTATCGGCGGTAGGCGTCGACGATCGGTTTCAGTTCGGCGTGACGGCCCGTGACCTCCCGGTATCGCTTCTGGTCGGCGATGACGGCGGGATCGGCGAGAAGAGCGAGGTTCGCTTCGAATTCCTCGTCGGTGGTGACTAGCCGCTGAGAGAGACGCTCATCCATCGTCTGAGTCGTCGAGGTCGTACTCAACGGCGAGCGCTCCGGCGACCACCGGGCCCCGTTGCTTGACCTCGTTCACCGCTTCGTCGTCGAGCGCGGCAAGGAGGGAGGCCACGGCGACTTCGACCTGATCGTCTCCGGGTTCCTTGGTCGTGATCGACTGGATCCACATGCCGGGCTTCGATGCCCATGCGAGCCACTTATGACCCGCCGCGGCCTTCAGCACTTCGTACGATATCCCGGCGATGACCGGGATGAGGGCGAGTCTCGCTACGACCTGCCATACGAACTGGAGCGGTGCAAGCAGCAGGAACACGAAGAACGCGACCATCGCAACGATGATGATGAACGACGTGCCGCATCGAGGATGGCGGGGGCTGTAGCGCTGGATCGCCTCCACATCGAGCGGATCCCCGTTCTCGTACGCATGGATCGTCTTGTGCTCTGCCCCGTGGTACTGGAACACGCGTTGGATGTCGTCGGCGCGTCCGATGAGCCAGATGTACCCGACTACGAGGAAGATCCGGATCAGGCCGTCGATGACGACGAACGCTATGTTCGAATCTGCGACGTAGCGCTTGAGGAATCCGGCGGCGAGCACCGGTACGAGCACGAACAGTCCGATCGCGAGGACGATGGCGACCACCATCGTCCAGATGACCTGGGTTCGCGAGATCTGTTCCTCTTCGTCACCGGCCTTCTCGGCGGACCACGAGAGAGCCCGGAAGCCGAGGTTCAGTGATTCGGCCAGAACGAAGATCCCGCGTAGGAACGGCACCTTCGCTCCCTTGGAGCGACTCGTGATACCGGGAAGGTCGTGGCGCTTCGCCTCGATGACACCATCGGGGCGTCGGACGGCGACGGCCCACGCCTCCGGGGCGCGCATCATCACGCCCTCGATGACGGCCTGGCCACCGACGCTGGCGCCCGGGGCGCGGCTCAACTAGGCCTCCTCGTCGGAGGAATCGCCCTTCTCAGCGGGTGTGGTGCCGGTGTCGATCCCGGCCTTCGCGTAGCGCTTGCGGAAGCGCTCGACCCGACCACCCGAGTCGACAAGCCGCTGCTTGCCGGTGTAGAAGGGATGGCACTGGTCACACAGCTCGAGGTGGAGTTCCTTCTCCGTCGAGCGCGTCGTAAACGTGTTGCCGCATGAGCACGTGACGGTGCTTTCGGCGTATTCGGGGTGGATGCCGGTCTTCACGGTGTCGTCTCCTGATCCTGTTTCGTTCGGAACTCTAGATGTCTACTGGCCCGACTTGGCCACGCTGAGTAGGAACTCCGCGTTCGACTTCGTCGTCTTCAGCCGATCGATGAGCAACTCAAGGGCGGCGGCCGGCTCGAGAGCCATGAGCACCCTGCGCAGCTTCCACACCTCGACGAGTTCGGCCCGGTCGAAGAGAAGCTCTTCGCGCCGTGTGCCAGACGCCTCGATGTCGATCGCCGGGTAGATGCGCTTGTCGGCGAGCTTGCGGTCGAGCCGCAGTTCCATATTGCCGGTGCCCTTGAACTCCTCGAAGATGACCTCGTCCATTCGCGAACCGGTCTCAACGAGAGCGGTCGCGAGGATCGTGAGGCTTCCGCCCTCTTCGATGTTGCGGGCCGCACCGAAGAAGCGCTTCGGCGGATACA
>JAUXCV010000452.1 GCA_030618675.1 Acidimicrobiia bacterium
ACCGGCACATCACCCATCCCGTGGCGGATCAGTTCGTCGAGGTTGTCTCGCATGATGATCGTGCTCTTGACGAGCAGGCCGCTCATCCCGATGGCGTCGGCGTTCGTCCGCTCATAGGCATCGATGAGTTCGCTCACCGCTACCTTGATGCCGAGATTGTGGACCTTGAATCCGTTGTTCGAGAGGATGATGTCGACGAGGTTCTTTCCGATGTCGTGGACGTCACCGGCGACGGTCGCCAGCACAATCGATCCCCGCGCCGCCAGGTCCGAGTGCTCCATCATCGGTTCGAGATAGGCGACAGATGCCTTCATCGTCTCGGCCGAACGCAGAACGAAGGGCAGTTGCATGTCTCCGGATGCGAAGAGTTCGCCGACGGTCTTCATGCCCGAGAGCAGCACATCGTTCACCAATCCGAGCGGGGTGTGGCCGGAGGCGACTCCCTCGTCGAGATCCTCGTGGAGACCTGTGCGATCCCCGTCGATGATCCGCTGGGTGAGGCGACGCTCCACCGACCATCCCGAGCGCTCGTCTTCGGTCTCCGCTTCGACGACGACGTCGGTGAAGGCGGCGAGCAGTGCCTCGAGTGGGTCGTACCCGGGTTCGCGACGGTCGTAGATCAGGTCTTCGCAGATCCTCCGCTGCTCGTCGGCGACGAGGTGAAGCGGTTCGATTCGCCCGGCGTGGATGATGGCCGCGTCCAAGCCCGCGTCGAGACACTCATGGAGGAAGACGGAGTTAAGCGCCTTGCGAGCCGTCGGGTTAAGTCCAAACGACACGTTGGACACACCCAGGACCGTGGCACTCGCCGGGAACTCCTCCTTCAGGCGCCGGATCGCCTCGATGGTCTCTTGCGCATCGGCACGCAAGTCGTCATCGCCGGTGGAAAGGGGGAACGTGAGCGGATCGAATATCAGATCCGCTTCCTCCAGGCCGTAGTCGTTCACGGCCAGGTCATGGATTCGGCGGGCTACGCGCATCTTCCACGGGACATCGCGAGCCTGGCCGTCCTCGTCGATGAGAAGGCACACGACCGCCGCCCCGTGTTCTCTTGCGAGATCGAGGACCCGACGGGCCCGGGATCCGGGTCCCGTGCCGTCTTCAAGGTTGAGCGAGTTGAGGACGGACCGACCTCCCAGCAGCTCGAGCCCCGCTTCCATGACCGCCGGTTCGGTCGAATCGAGGACGATCGGTACGGCCACCTCGGATCCGAATCGGGCCGCGATCGCCGACATGTCGCCGACACCATCGCGACCGACATAGTCGATACAGAGATCGACGAGATGAGCGGACTCCCCGACCTGCTCTTCTCCGATCCGGACACAACGATCCACGTTGCCGCTGAGCATGGCGTCCCGGAATGCCCTCGATCCGTTCGCGTTGGTCCGTTCTCCGACGATCAGAAACGATGTGTCCTGAACGATCGACGTCGGACTGTAGATCGAAGCAACCGAAGGTACGTGGAGAACCTCGCGCTCGGCCGGCACGAGGGATCGACATGCATCGACAACCGCTGCGAGATGGTCCGGTGTGGTGCCACAGCAGCCACCGATGGCCCTCACGCCGTACTCCATGACGAATCGAGAGAGATGCTCGGCGAGGGCTTGTGGCGAGAGATCGTACGACACCTCACCGTCCACGATGCTTGGTAGGCCGGCGTTCGGGATGACCGAGATCGGCATCCGGGACCGCTCGGACAGGTAGCGGATCGGCCCGTACATCTCCTCCGGCCCGGTGGCGCAATTGAGTCCTACGACATCGACGCACATGGCGTCGAGCGTTGTCAGCGCTGCACCGATCTCTGTGCCCGGC
>JAUXCV010000513.1 GCA_030618675.1 Acidimicrobiia bacterium
TGAGCATGTTCTGGCTGTTCCCGCTGATGCTGGCGAGCACCGTGTTCACACCCGCAGAACAGATGCCCGGCTGGCTCCAGGGTTTCGCCAAGTGGCAGCCGATCTCGGTGGTGGCGGACGCAGCGCGAGACTTGAGCAATGGCCTCCCCGCGGGAGACGTCGTGCTGTGGTCGGTGATCTGGATCGTTGGTCTGCTTCTGGTCTTCATCCCGATGTCTGTCGCTGTGTATCGGAGGGGATGATGGGCGAAGCCGCCACCGATCGGATCATCGAAGCGACGCTCGTGCTCGTGACGGAGCGCGGCCTCGGAAACGTCACGATGACGGAAGTCGCAGACCGCGCAGGCGTCGCCCGTCAGACGCTCTACAACCACTTCTCTGACGTCGAGCAGATCATCGTTGCGGGGATCGAACAGTACGCGCAAACGGGGTTCGCTCACCTTGTAGATCTCCTCGATGCGACCGGTACGGCCGAAGCGAAGATGGAGTTACTGGCCCGCTACACCGTTGCCCAGGGGAGCCACGGCCACGGGGTTGAGGATGTGAGGAGCGCTCTCTCTCCCGAGGCCCGTGCCCATCTCGATCGCCACCAAAGTGACTTCAGGACACTGGTGGCCTCGATCATCGCGAGCGGTATGGCAGATGGGTCGTTCGACGAGGGCCTCGATCCCGATCGTCATGCCGTATTGATACAGGGCCTGCTGCTGTCCGCCTCGGACGTCGCTGCCGACGGCGGCGATCCCGCCGACGTCGCCGCGATGGTCTCGGAATCGATGCTCCGGATGCTCCGGGTGCCCTGAGTTCCGGTAGCCTCGGTCTGTCGAGTCGAAGAACTCGCAAGAAGTCGAGAGGAACCACTGATGAGGTACCGCACGCTTGGAAGCACCGGATACGACGTGTCGGAGATCGGTTTCGGGGCGTGGGCGATCGGGGCCGACTGGGGGAGCGTCGACGACACGACGGCGATGGCGGCCCTCCATGCTGCCGTCGACGCGGGCGTGAACTTCATCGACACGGCGGATGTCTACGGGGACGGGCGGAGCGAGCGGTTCGTTGCGCGTCTCGTTCGCGAGCGATCCGACACCGATCTGGTTGTGGCGACGAAGGCGGGCCGCCGTCTTGATCCGCACACTCCGGACGGATACACCGGGGCGAACATCGAGCGATTCATCGACCGCAGCCTGACGAACCTCAGGACCGATGCTCTGGACCTGGTCCAGCTCCACTGTCCTCCCACGGACGTCTACTACCGGCCCGAGCTCTTCGAAGCACTCGACGCCATCAAGGAGAAGGGGAAGATCCGCCACTACGGCGTCAGCGTCGAACGGGTCGAGGAGGCGATGAAGGCTGTCGAGTACCCGGGCGTTGAGACGGTCCAGATCATCTACAACATGTTCCGGCAGCGACCTGCGGAGAGGTTCCTCGACCTCGCTCAGGCCTCGAACGTCGGGATCATCGCCCGGGTGCCGCTTGCCAGCGGACTGCTCACCGGACGGATGACAGCCGGGACCGTGTTCGCCGCCGACGATCACC
>JAUXCV010000444.1 GCA_030618675.1 Acidimicrobiia bacterium
ATCGACGAATACGCAGGCTGGATGACGGAACACGCCGACGAGGTTCTTCCCTCCTACGTTGACGCCCGTCTTGCCTCCGACTGCCGCATCAACGGCGCCAAGGAGTGTGGTAGGTGCAAGCACACACTCAACGCCGCGCAAGTACGTGGCGGCAACGAACCCCGCCGCGTCGGTCACGGCTCCTCCCCCGATGCCGAAGACGGTGTCAGAGCGTGTGAAACCGAGGCGGTTCAACTCTCGGGCAACGTCCTCGATGACCGACAGGGCTTTTGCCGCCTCTCCGTCCGGCAGCGGGATGACCGCTACGTCTATGCCATGGCCGAGCATCGACGTCGCGACCACATCGGCGTGAGCACGGACGGTCGGTTGGGTCAGGATCGCAACTTGTCGGCGGCCTTCTCGTGTCGGCAGGTAGTTCGCCGCCTCCGACAACAGGTTTCGTTCGATCAGGATCTCGGAAACAGCAGCGTCTCCCTCGGTGATCAGGATCCGCTGCATGCTGCCTCCACGCGACGGCCGACCTCTTCGATCGAACCGGCGCCGTCAATGATGATGTCTGCCGCCTGTCGGTAGGTCTCCGCCCGAGCGCTCGCGATCTCTCGCAGATGGCGCTCAGGATCGGCCGACACCAGCGGTCGCTCCGTTACGTCGGCGATCCGGGCCACGAGTGTGTCGACATCGACATCGAGCAGCACGGTCGTCCCGCTGTCTCGCATTGTTCCGATGTTCGACGGATCGAGCACCACTCCCCCGCCGGTCGAAACAACGCCCTCGTCCAACGGAGCGATGGCTTGCACGGCCCGGCTCTCCAGGTCGCGGAATCGCGTCTCCCCGAGGCTCTCGAAGATCGCAACGATCGGCATGCCGGCGTTGGCCACCACGGTTGCGTCCGTGTCGTAGAAGGGAAGTGCCAGCCGGTCGGCGAGCACGCGTCCGACACTGGTCTTCCCGCTTCCCATCATGCCTATCAGCCAGACATGTCCCATCAGAATTCGGCGAGGCGTCGCCGATGGGCCGCGTCGGCATCGATGAAGGCATCCACGGTGTCTCCTCCGTACACGCGTTGCATCTCGCGGGCGATCGCTATCGCCATCATCTGCTCTGCAACGACCCCTGCGGCCGGTACCGCACATACATCGCTGCGCTCGCGGAACGCGACTGAGATCTCCCCGGTCGTCACGTCGACGGTCGCCAGTGGGCGCATCAGGGTCGAGATCGGCTTCATGGCCGCACGGGCTCTGATCACGTTCCCATTGCTGATCCCGCCTTCGATGCCACCCGCACGATTGGTCGCCCGCTGGTATGCGCCGTCGACCGGATGGATCTCATCGTGTGCGATCGACCCGGGGCGTCCCGCCGACGCGAAGCCGTCACCGATCTCGACACCCTTGATCCCGGGAATCGACATGAGACCGGCAGCGATAGCGGTGTCGAGCCGTCGATCCCAGTGAACGTGGCTTCCGATGCCGACCGGTACACCGTATGCGAGTACCTCAACCACTCCCCCAAGCGTGTCGCGATCCTGCTTGGCGAGGTCGACCGCTTCGATCATGGCCCGCTCTATCTCCTCGTCGAAGCAGCGCACGGGGGAGGAATCGATCCGGGAAAGATCACCCGGTCCCGGGATCTCGGATGCGGCGGTTACGGATCCGATCTGGACCACGTGGCTCAGGACGGTGACACCGACCTCGGCGAGCAGCGTCTTGGAGACGTGGCCGGCGACCGTTCGCGCCGCCGTCTCTCGTGCCGAAGCTCGCTCGAGGACGTTCCGGGCATCGTGAGTGTCGTACTTCATCATCCCGGGCAGATCGGCGTGACCGGGACGGGGGGACGTCATCACACGACGGGACGA
>JAUXCV010000423.1 GCA_030618675.1 Acidimicrobiia bacterium
TTGCCGACGTAGTCGACGTCCCCGTTCCGTGGCATGAAGCTCGTCGCGACCTCGAAACCGGTTTCGGTTCCGGTCTCGTTGATGGCCGTCGTGTCGGAGCTCGAGTAGATGAGCATCGCCACATCTTCGGCATAGAAGGCCGCCGTTGTGCCGTCCCAGTCACGCTGCACACCTGTGTAGAGGTAGTAGCCGGCATCGGACAGGCCCTTCCACCACTCGAGGTAGGCGAGCATGCCGTCGGACTCGAGATACACCTCGGTCGCACGCTCGGTACGGCCGTTGTCGTTGTTGGCGAGGAGTTCGCCCTGCTGAGCGAGACTCTGCTCGACGAACCATCCGTGGTTCGGCCAGGTGATACAACTGCTCGGTCCGTCGTCGAGCGCCGCGAGTGCATCACACGCAGCGGTGACATCGGCCCACGTAGCCGGTGCCTCGGTGACGCCTGCGGCGTTCAGCATGTCCATGTTGGAGAACATGACCGTGCTGGACGTGTTCCACGGCATGGAATAGAACGATCCGTTCACCGTGTAGTAATTGCGTGCGGCGCTGATGACCGAGTCGAGGATGACCGGCTCGCCGAGGATCTCCGTTCGACCCGCAACCGCGTCGGTGACCGACTTGAAGTAGGGAGCACCATCGGCCGTCACTGCATCGAGTGCCTGGCGCGTGGCTGCCTCGAAGAAGTGGATGAGCGCCGGCGGTTGACCACTGTCAACTGCGAGCACGGTGGCATCCCACACGTCGTTGTATGCCTTGAAGCCCGTGATCTGAACGTTGTACTCAGGGTGCTTCTCGTTGAAGGCTGCTGCCGTCTCCTTGCTCCAATCCAAGCGGTAGTCGGTGAAGCCCACCCAGAAGTCGATGGTTGTCACGTCACCGCTCGGCGCTGCGGTCGTCTCCGTACCCGCTGCCGTCGTCTCCGTACCCGCTGCCGTCGTCTCCGTGCCCGCTGCCGTCGTCTCCGTGCCCGCTGCCGTCGTCTCGGTTCCTGAATCGGAGTCATCGCTCGAGCATGCAGCGGCGACGAGCACCACCACAGCCAGGAGCACCAGATATTTCAATAGACCTTTCACGGTCCGTCCTTCCTCATTGACGATGCGGCGTTCTTGCCGCCTGCCAGGTCGAGTCGCCGTCGCCGGATTGCGACGCGCTCTCAACGGACTCATCTTATACGACTGTCCTGAGGGGTCGGGCCACTCCGAGCGGTACCGTGGGCTCCACCGGCGGAGGCAGTTTGAAGGAAATCAGCTATTGAGAGATCGCACAGCGAAGTACATGTCGTCACTCCATCGGGTGCTGTATCGCGGCACCCGTGGAGCCGTGGGCCGACGCCTCGTCGACAACGACATGTTCCTGCTCACCACCACCGGTCGACGATCGGGGAAGCAGCACACGGTGCCGCTTCTCTACCTGCGCGACGGTGAGCGACTCGTCGTCATCGCGTCGTGGGGTGGCAGGGACGTACACCCCCAGTGGTACCTGAACCTGCTCGCGAACCCCGAAGCGAACGTGCAGGTCCTCGGCGACCGGTGGCCGGTAGTAGCAACGACGGCGCCCCCCGACGAACGGGCGATCTGGTGGCCGAAGGTCCTCGACGCCTACGACGGCTACGCCATCTACGAGTCCCGCACCGACCGCGAGATCCCGGTTGTCTTCCTCGATCCGCGCGATTCTGAGTAGATCAGTAGATCAGTAGATCAGTAGATCAGTAGATCAGTAGATCAGTAGATCAGCAAAAGCCTTCACGGGATACGGAATACGGAATACGGAATCAGGACTACTGACTACTGATCACGGCTCAAGCACTCCTTGAACCTCATCGACGTCGTAGTCAACGGTGACCGTCCGGTCGAGTGTTCCGAGATCGATCCACCCGCCGCCCACCCGGTAGCGGCCCGCCCAAGTGAAGGTTGCCGTGATCGGGTAGGCCTCGAGAGTCGGATGGCAGTTCCCTCCGGAGGGATGCTCC
>JAUXCV010000239.1 GCA_030618675.1 Acidimicrobiia bacterium
GGCCCCCTCTGCCCTGCCGGGCATCTCCCCCACCTCCTTCGTCGGCGAGGGAGAGTGTCAGAGAGCGCCGCTCGCACCTTCACCCAGATCGTGAACAGCGCCAAACCCTCGAATCCCGGACCCACCATGAGATCCTGCCGGTGAACCCGACCACAAACCGCGGATCCAAGCTGAAGGGGAGGGTGGCAGCGCCGACAGGCGGTGACGGGAAGGGTCAGAAGGTTCCTCACCCGGTTCGGCCCCTAACCCCCTCCGAATCTCCTTCGTCGGCACCTCCCCCTGAGCCTGAATCCTCGGTTCCTGAGGAGAATGAGCGCCTCTCCACATGTCCCCCCGACGGAACGGCGGGGGGACGCGAGGAGCCTGCGACGAGCAGGGGGGCATCCCCGACCCAAGGCCGAGGCATCACGACTCCCCCTCTGCCCTGCCGGGCATCTCCCCCACTGCGTGGTGGAGAATGTCAGAGAACCCCGCTCGCACCTTTGCCCAGATCGTGATCACCGCCAAAACCTCGAATCCCGGCCCCACCATGAGATTCCGCCGGTGAACCCGACCAGAAGCCGTGGATCCAGGCTGCGTGGTGGAGAATGCCAGAGAACCCCACTCGCACCTTCACCCAGATCGTGATGACCCAAGACACCGTGAACCCCGGGATCACAGAGTGATCCGACGGGCCAGCTCGACCACAAACCGTGGATTGAGGCTCAGGGGAAGGAAGAAGACGTCACGCGCCGCATGCATCCAGCCCAGTTCCCGCACTCATGCATGCACCCCGCTGATCCTCCGCGTACCGGTACCGAATACTGACTACTGATCTACTGATCTACTGATCTACTGATCTACCGATCTACCGCCCACGAAGTGGCCTACATACTCCTCCGGTAGCGCCCGCCCACCGCGTACAGGGCGTTCGAAAGCTGTCCGATCGTGCAGTACTTCGCTGCGTCCATGAGCGCTTCGAACGTGTTTCCGCCGTCGATGGCCGTCCGCTGGAGTTGCTTGAGTGCCACAACAGCGTCTTCTGCGTTGAGTTCCTTCACGGCCTGGGCGGCATCGATCTGTCGGTGCTTGTCCTCGTCGGTCGACCGGATGATCGTGTCGGGAACCACGAAGGGCGAGCCTTCATCGGACAGGAAGGTGTTGACGCCGACGATCGGGAGTTCGCCCGTCGACTTCATTCGCTCGTATCGCAGTGACTCCTCCTGGATCTTCGACCGCTGGTACATCAATTCCATCGCCCCGAGCACACCGCCCCGATCCGTGAGACGATCGAACTCGACGAGCACGGCCTCTTCGACCAGATCGGTGAGTTCCTCGATGATGAACGAACCCTGCATCGGGTTCTCGTTCTTCGCCAACCCGAGTTCACGGTTGATGATCAGTTGGATCGCCAACGCACGACGAACCGACTCCTCGGTCGGGGTAGTGATCGCCTCGTCGTATGCGTTCGTATGGAGCGAGTTGCAGTTGTCGTAGATCGCGTACAGCGCCTGGAGGGTGGTCCGGATGTCGTTGAACGCTATCTCCTGGGCGTGCAGGGATCGGCCCGATGTCTGGATGTGGTACTTCAGTTTCTGTGACCGTTCGGATGCTCCGTATCGGTCACGCATGGCCTTCGCCCAGATCTTGCGGGCAACACGCCCGATCACGGCGTATTCGGCATCGACTCCGTTGGAGAAGAAGAACGAGAGGTTCGGAGCGAACGTGTCGATCGGCATCCCGCGGGAAAGGAAATACTCGACGAAGGTGAAACCGTTCGCCAGGGTGAACGCCAATTGGGTGATCGGGTTCGCGCCGGCCTCGGCCATGTGATATCCGGAGATCGAGACCGAATAGAAATTCCGGACCGAGCGGTCGATGAACAGTTCCTGAATGTCGCCTTGCATCCGCAGAGCGAACTCAGTGGAGAAGATGCAGGTGTTCTGAGCCTGGTCCTCCTTGAGGATGTCGGCCTGGATCGTTCCCCGCACCCGTGACAGAACATCTGCTTCGATGGCTTCGTAGACATCGGGCGGAAGCACCTGATCGCCGGTGATCCCGAGGAGCATCAATCCGAGACCGTCGTGGCCCGGGGGAAGCTCGCCGTTGTATCGCGGTCGCTGGAATCCCCGGCTCTCGAATCTTTCGACGAGAGCGGCCTCGAGTTCTTCCTGCATGTCGTGCTCAACGACGTACCGCTCGCACTGCTGGTCGATCGCGGCGTTCAGGAAGAAGGCGAGCATCATCGGCGCCGGACCGTTGATCGTCATCGACACAGACGTGGCCGCGTCGAGGAGGTCGAATCCCGAATAGAGCTTCTTCGCGTCGTCGAGCGTGGCGACCGAGACCCCGGAGTTCCCGACCTTTCCATAGATGTCCGGTCTTGTGTCCGGATCGTCGCCGTAGAGGGTCACCGAGTCGAACGCCGTCGACAGGCGGATCGCGGACATCCCCTTCGACACGTAGTGAAAGCGCCGGTTGGTCTGCTCCGGCCCACCCTCTCCTGCGAACATCCGGGTCGGGTCCTCAGCGACTCGTTTGAACGGGAACACGCCGGCGGTGAACGGGAATCGGCCGGGGACGTTCTCCTGGAGACCCCAGCGAGCGCGGTCTCCCCAGCCGGTCAGTCGGGGGAAGACGACCTTCGGGATGCGAGTACCGGAAAGGGTCGTGAACGATGTCTCGGCCTCGATCTCGTTGCCGCGTATCTCGTAGGTGACGGCGTCGGCTGTGTACGCCGCTGCGGTGGACTCCCAGTCAGAGAGAAGCGCTGCGGTCCCCGGATCGAGCGATGCCAGGGCGTCGCGGCTCGCTGCGGCCATCGCCTCATCACCGTTCCGCCGGGCAACGATCGCCAGGGCCTGTGCCTCCGTCGCGAGGGTTCCCTGTTCGTCGGCACTTCGGTTGTAGGTCCGAATCGTGTCCGAGATCTCGGATAGATACCGGACTCGATCCTTCGGGATGATCGGCTGCTCGCCGCCGTGATCCGTTGGAAGGTCGATCGTCGAAACGAACCCACCATCCGTGCGTGCGTCGACGGCTTCCATGAGCGCCCGATAGAAGCGATTGGTGCCGGCATCGTTGAAGTGGGATGCCACGGTCGCGTAGATCGGGAGTTCCTCGTCTGCCGAATCGAAGACGCCGTGGTTCCTTCGGTACTGCTTGCGAACGTCGCGAACGGCGTCTTCGGCGCCGCGCCGATCGGCCTTGTTCACAACGATCAGGTCGGCGAAGTCGAGCATGTCGACCTTCTCGAGTTGGCTGGCGGCGCCGTACTCCGGCGTCATCACATAGAGAGCAAGATCGGCGTGATCCACGATCTCGGTATCTGCCTGCCCGATTCCCGATGTCTCGAGGATCACCAGGTCGTACCCGGCCGCCTTGACCAGATCCACAGTCGAGGCAACGTGCGGGGAGAG
>JAUXCV010000160.1 GCA_030618675.1 Acidimicrobiia bacterium
GCCACAGAGTGGACACCCCACAGCGCCACCATCGGGTGCTAACGGAGTCCTTCGTAGTCGACGGCGAGTACCCGTACGGTTCCTGCGTCACCGAGCACATGGTCGAGAGCGTCGATGACGGATCCCTTGGTCGTGTCCGTCGCCAGGGCGAGTGTGGTCGGCCCGGCGCCGGACCAGGCGGCATGGAGAGCGCCCGCCTCGCGGGCTGCTTCGATCATCGTTGTGGTGACCGGGGAGAGTGGGCCCCTCGCCCGTTCGTGGAACTCATCACCGGCGGCTGCGGCGAACGCATCGGGATCCCCCGTCCGGAGCGCTTCCACGAGAAGAACCGCCCTCGATACGTTTCGAGCCGCCGCGGGCAGCGGAACATGTAGCGGCACCACCTCCCTGGCTCGCTTCGTCGAGAGTCGCCTGTCGGGTATCCCCACGATGGGTATGAGGCGATCATCCATTTCGAGGGGATGAGGACCGTTCGATCCGACCGCCATGAGACCGCCCCACACGGCCGGAGCAGCGTTGTCACCGTGTCCTTCGATGGCGGTGATGATCTCGTAGATCTCAGTCTTTACGGGTTCGGTGCCCAGCGCTCGCTGGGCGGCAGCGGCTGCGGCGGTCGTAACGGCTGATGACGATCCCAGGCCCCGGGCTCGGGGAATGGCGTTGTTCACGGTGAGCGCCATGGCTCGACCCGCGGCGGCCATCACGGTGTCGAACAGCATGTCTCCGGCAGCGAGGGTGAACGGTCCGTCTCCGTCGTCGACCGTCATCTGGTCCGCGGGGACTGCGTCGACAACGCACCGCAGGTCGAGAGCTAGGCCGAGAACATCGAATCCCGGTCCGAGGTTGCCGGATGACGCCGGCGCCGAGGCCCTCATCGATCCACCGGTTCGATGAATATGCGGGTCGCGCCGGGCACCGCATCAACGATCATGGCCTCGATGGTCACGATCGCCGTCTCGATTCGGTCCCCGTCGATACCATCGTCGAACTCGACGTCCATCGTGACGAGGATCTCGTCCGGCGCCAGTTGCATGGTGAGGAGCCGGTCGACGGTCCTCACCTCTCCCACGGACAGCACCGCGGCGCGGATCTTCGCCCTCTCCTCGCGGGTCGCAGACTCACCGATAAGGAGAGACTTCATCTCGATGGCGAGGACCCACGCAACTCCACCGAGCAGCAAGCC
Source organism: Acidimicrobiia bacterium (assembly GCA_030618675.1). Lineage (GTDB taxonomy): Bacteria > Actinomycetota > Acidimicrobiia > Spongiisociales > UBA5794 > JAHEEL01. The sequence goes on from JAUXCV010000160.1 coordinate 1,184, forward strand.
GATGAGAACGGACGCGATCCCATCCCACAGACCGTTCCCCGTCATCTCGGCGGCAACAAGCCCCACTGCCGCGATGAACAATCCAACGATCGCCGCACTGTCCTCGAACAGCACGACGAGCAGGGATGGGTCTTTCGATTCCTTGACGGTCTTGCGGATCGTTCGTCCTGCGCGCTGACGGTTGAACTCTTTGAGTGCGGGCCGGAACGCGATCAGGCCTTCGAAGAGAGCCGCGATCGCCAGCACGCCCAGCGAGAGCCAGAAACCCTCGCCGCCGTGGCCGTGTGGGCTTCGGATCTTGCCGATGCCCATCACGATCGACAGTGCCGATCCTCCAACGAAGAGGAAGACGGCGACCATGAAGCTCCAGAAGTAGATCTCCTTGCCCCGTCCGTAAGGGTGTTGAACGCTGGCGTCCCACCGCGATGCGGCGTGCCCCCGCAGAAGGAACAGCTGGTTCCCGGAGTCGGCGAGCGAATGGATACCTTCGGAGAGCATGGCGCTGCTGCCCGAGATCGCGGCCGCAACGAACTTCGTGATGGCGATCCCGACGTTCGCGACGAGCGCGAGTATCACGAGTCGTTTGGATTCTGTTGCCATCGCGGGGAGCGTAGCGCCCCGACCGATCGCGACCGGTCGAGTCCAGTCAATGCCGTGCGACCACTGCGCTTCAGACGCTGGCGAGTTCCTGCGTGGATGTGTCGTCGGCACGATGTGACTCGGACTCCGGCGTAGGAATCGGCACGATTCTGTCGTTCTCAACACCGGACGCTTGGTGTGGTGTGCGGCGGATCAGCCATATCGTTGCAGCGAACGCGGCGGAGAACCCGGCGATGATGAGGAATACGTGCAGGTTGCTCGTCACGAGTATCGACCCGCTCCGCCGCAGCGGAGATCGGCCGCCGTCCGGATCGAGGGCCCATCCGCCGATCCGGAACAGCGCTGCGAACGAGAGGGCGGAGAACGACACTCGCGTTGCCAGCGAGCGGATCATGGGCCAGCGTTCCTCGGCGAGGGCCGCCGCCGCGATTCCTGCGATGGCGAGCATGACGGCTGCCATGGCCACTCCCCGTGTGAGAACGACCCTCGCCTGGTCGGTGACCACACCGACCGAGACGGCCTCGCCTGTATCGAGTGTGACTGGATCGAGTTCTTCCACCGCAGCTTCGACTGCACCGGGCGGAACGTCGATTCCCTGCTCTCCGAGTTCGGTCATGACCTCGGGGACGAGGGGAGTGAGGGCGGAGGCGACATCGATGCTGGTTTCGACTCCCGGCGGAGCGATCAATGCACGAACGACATCATCGATGAGCGCGTCGATAGCACCTGCAGCAGTAGAGCTACCGCGTACCTCACCCAGAACCCGGTCGGCCTCAGCGTTGGTGATCCCGGTTGTTGCGGCAAGTCCGTTGCCGATCCAGTCGTACACCCGCTCGGTGACGAGGTCTGCAGAGAGTGCAGCCTCGGTGGAACGGGCGATCGCATCGTCGTCCACAGTGACGGCGCGCCCCCACAGGCCGACGAGCAGCAGGGTCGTCGAGAGGCCGAAGACCCAGAGCGCCCACGGAAGGGTGATCCTGCGGACAACGAGCGATCGGTTCGAAAGGGATCTCGTTTGGATGTGGTGACTCATGAACAATGCCCCCGGATCGAACACGGGGGCCTGCCAACAGGGTATCGAGATCAGGTAGTAGCTCAACTTCCGGCATTGGCTACCGTCCCGTTCGTGAACGACGTCGACATCGTCGAGATCTTCGATCTGGATCGGTTGCTCGTGCTGATGGTGCTCGCCATCGGCCTCGCGATGCTGGCAGGGAATGGATTCGCCATCTGGCAGCATCGCAGAGGCAACAAGCCGAAGGGCGAGGGTGGGGAATTCCGACCGGCCCGGGCCTACTGGCTGATCGCCGTCGGTCTCGTGATGACGACCTGGGGACTCTTCTCCTTCTGACCCACCCAGAATCCGCCCCCGCCATCTACGCAAGAACGGGGATCAGCAGATGCGGGGGAGCTGTTCGCCCACCTGCATGTCGACGACCCGGGTGGAACCGAGCGGCGTTCGGGCGGCGACCATCCCGCGGTGAGTGTTGGTGACTTCTCCGATGATCGTTGCGTTGACTCCCTCCGGGTGGGAACGCATGGCAGCCAGAACCAGATCGGCGTCGCCGGCGTGAACGAAGGCGACGACCTTCCCCTCGTTGGCGACGTACATCGGGTCCATGCCCAGCATCTCGCAGGCAGCTGCAACGGTCCGGTCAACGGGGATCGCACGTTCTTCGATGAGAACGCCGACGTCGGCTGCCGTGGCGATCTCGTTCAGAGAAGCGGCGAGCCCTCCGCGGGTCGGGTCCCGAAGAACGTGAACGTCGGCACCGGTGTCCAGAACGTCACCGATCATGTGGTTCAGGGCAGCTGAATCGGATCGGATCGACGCCTCGAACTCAAGGCCCTCGCGAACCGACATGATCGCCATGCCGTGGTCTCCCATCGTGCCTGACACGATGATGACGTCGCCGGTGGAGGCTCGCTGCGGACGGATGTCGGCGCCGGGGCGCATGGTCCCGATTCCGGTCGTGTTGATGTAGACGCCGTCACCGTGGCCACGATCGACGACCTTCGTGTCGCCGGTGACGATCGTCACACCTGCATGGGCGGCAGCCTTCGCCATGGAGTTGACGATCACCCCGAGCTCTGCCATCGGGAGGCCTTCCTCCAGGATGAGGCCGACGCTCAGGTACCGGGGAACGGCGCCTCGCATCGCGACGTCGTTCACCGTTCCGTTGATCGCCAGCTCTCCGATGTCGCCGCCGGGAAAGAACCGGGGATGAACGGTGAAGGTATCCGTCGAGAACGAGATGCTTCCCTCGAGATCCAGCACCGCGGCGTCGGCGAGCTCGGCGAGTTCCCCGTTGCCGAATGCCGGAACGAACATGTGGTCGATGAGTTCCGCAGAGAGTTGGCCGCCTCCGCCGTGGCCCATCACGATCGTCGGATGATCCCGGAGCGGTATCGGGCACGTCCAGTTCTCGATCGTCATGGCGTTGCCTCCAACTCCTTGAATCGCCCGTACAGGTAGTAGGCGGCGCAGGCGCCCTCGGCCGACACCATCGTGGCTCCGAGCGGCGTGCGTGGCGTGCACTCTTCACCGAAGGCAGGGCACTCGTCGGGTTTCAGGGTGCCACGGAGCACCTCACCGGCGTGACAGAGCGGTGACTCGACGGTGTTGATGTCGGTGACGGTGAACCGTTCTGCGGCATCGAACTCCTCGTAGCCACTGCCCAGCGCCCAACCGGACTGCGGGATCTCTCCGATTCCCCGCCACTTGCGGTCGATCGTCACGAAGACCTCAGCGAGCATCTGCTGCGCCGGCACGTTGCCTTCGCGCGTCACCGCTCGTTCGTAGGCGTTCTCGACCTCGGCCCGACCCTCTTCGAGTTGGAGCACGGCGAACTTGATCCCCTGGAGCAGGTCCAGAGGTTCGAATCCGGTGATGACGATCGGCGT
>JAUXCV010000477.1 GCA_030618675.1 Acidimicrobiia bacterium
GGGAGACCGAGGCGGAGGTGGACCTCGAGACGGCCCGGCCGCAGGAGGGCAGGGTCGACGAGATCGCGCCGGTTCGTGGCGCCGATCACGAAGACGTCGCCTCGATCGGAGACACCATCCATCTCGGTGAGAAGCGCTGCCACGACCGAGTCGGTCACCGAGTTCGTCGAGTTCCCGCGTACCGGGGCCAGGGCGTCGATCTCGTCGAAGAAGATGATCGCCGGTGCGACTGCACGAGCCCGCGAGAAGACCTCGCGCACCGCTCGTTCCGATTCGCCGACCCATTTGTCGAGGAGTTCCGCCCCTTTGATCGGGAAGAAGGCCGCTCCGGATTCGTGGGCGAGGGCCCGGATCACATAGGTCTTTCCCGTCCCCGGAGGTCCGTAGAGGAGGAGACCTCTCGGCGGTTCGATGCCCAGGCGTGTGAATCGGTCGGGATCCTGCATCTGCCAGATCACCGACTCGGTGAGGCGCTGCTTCACGTCCGTGAGATTGGCGACGCGGTCGAAGCCGTAGCCAGGGATCTCCCCAGATGAGGTTGTTCCCAGAGAAGGAGTCGTCCCGTCGATGGCGGCCTTGACCGCGTCCTGGTCGACTGGATCGCCCGAGCCTGCTGCACCGGCGGAGGCTTGGAGAACCGCTGAGACGACGTCGGCGCCCGAGAACCCGGCCGTCCGCGCTGCCAGGTGCGCGTAGTCGATCTCTCCGGTCGGAACCCGGGCCAGCGCCGCCTTGAAGAGCAGACGTCGGCGTTCGAGATCCGGCGGGGGCACGGTGAGGGACCGGGGGAGAAGGGGGTGTTTCGCCAGATCATCCCCGAGTGTCGCCGTTGAGTGAACCCCGAGCACACACGCCATGCCGGGGCGCTGGGCGACGGCGTCGAGGAACCAGCGCATGATGGCTGCGACCTGGTTCTTGAACATGCCCTCCGATCCGGCGACCGCATCGAGACGGTCGATGAAGAGCACGACCGGAGGAGCGGTGTCCTTGACCGCCCGTTCGAGGAGCGTCAGGAGGCGTTCAGGTTTGAACACGAGGTCGAGGGAGACTTCGTGAACCTCGACGCCGGCCACACCGGCGGCAGCTGCCACCAATTCCGATCGGCCGCAGCCGGCCGGCCCTTCCACGATCACGCCGGCAACGGCGGGGAGACCCCAAGAACGCGGAAGATCCGAACGAGAGGTCAGCAGAGTCAACCAACCGACCAGGGTATCGAGTTCCGTATCGAGACCGGCAAGGAGCGCATCGGCGGTCGAGAGGGTTTCACCCGAAGGACGGCCTTTCGGATGCGGCGCCACGTCGGGGTCCGTGTCCTCGGTGTCGTGAACGACGGTGCGGTCGCCCACCGTCCCCGCCGGCCCCGGCGTCACGGACACAACGCGAACTTCGTGTTCCTCTTGTCCATCTTCGCCATAGGAGCCGTGGACGACGACTCTGTCGCCGATCGTCACGACGTGGCCCTGGAGAGAGCGTGCAAGGTGGCGAGCATCGAGGTCTTCGGTGCCAGAGACGACGACCCGCCGTGCCTGGGGGATGACGGCCCGGACGACGTCGGCCGAGTCCCCGATCGACATGCCGGCATTGCTGAGCGTCCTCGGGCCGATCGTCAGTGCATTCGGTCCGGGAACATCCCCCGGCGTTACGAGGCAGTGGGTCTTGCCGAGGGACACGACACCGCCTCCCGGCAGGCCCATGGCGGCAAGGAGGGCGGC
>JAUXCV010000317.1 GCA_030618675.1 Acidimicrobiia bacterium
CTCGAAGATGACCTCGTCCATTCGCGAACCGGTCTCAACGAGAGCGGTCGCGAGGATCGTGAGGCTTCCGCCCTCTTCGATGTTGCGGGCCGCACCGAAGAAGCGCTTCGGCGGATACAGCGCCGTCGAGTCGACACCACCGGAGAGAATCCGGCCGGATGCCGGCGTCGCGAGGTTGTGGGCTCGCGCCAGACGGGTGATCGAGTCGAGGAGAATGACGACGTCCTCCCCCTGCTCGACCAGGCGTTTCGCCCGCTCGATGGCGAGTTCCGAAACCTGGGTGTGTTCCTCGGCGGGACGGTCGAAGGTGGAGTAGATGACCTCACCCTTGACCGAACGCTGCATCTCCGTGACTTCTTCCGGACGCTCGTCGACGAGGACGACCATCAAGTGACACTCGGGGTTGTTCGCGGTGACCGAGTGGGCGACGTCCTGGAGGACGGTGGTCTTCCCGGCTTTCGGCGGGGAAACGATGAGTCCGCGCTGACCCTTCCCGATCGGTGCGATGAGATCGATGATCCGTGGCTGGATGTCGTCGGGCCTGCCGTCGACTTCGAGCCGGAGACGCACGTCGGGGAACAGCGGCGTCAGCTTCGCGAACTGGGGTCGCTTGGCCGCTTCCTCCGGATCGCCGCCGTTGACCTCAACAGCACGGACCAGTGCGGGGAACTTCTCTTTCCCCCGGGCCGGACGAACCGGACCGGATACGGTGTCACCCTTGCGCAGCTTCGCTTTGCGGACAACGTTCGCCGGCACGTAAGCGTCCATGTCGCCGGGGAGGTAGCCCGAGGAACGGAGGAATCCGTAGCCCTCGGGAAGAATGTCGAGGATGCCCTGGCGGGTATCCAACTCCGACTCGTCAATCGGTTCACGCTGGGTCCTGCTGCGGCGGTTGCGACGGCTCCGGCTCTGCCCGTCACCCCGTCCGTCCTGTTCCTTGCTGTCGCGACGCTGACCGTTGTCGGTACGCGGCGTAGCGGTGGCCGGCGCCTCGGTCTCGGTGGCGGCCTCGGGAACCATCGACGCGTCGAACTTCTCAGAGTCGAGAATCGCGGCGATGAGCTTTGACTTCTGCAGTCCGTCGGGATCGACTTCGACCTTGCCCGCCATGGAACGGAGGTCGTCGAATCCGAGTTCCTGGAGCCTGGCTCTCGTGGTACTCATGTGTGTTGTTGCCCCTTTTCAGGACGAAGGGTCGATTGACCCGGGGATTGGGGACCTCGGACGCCACAGCGGCAGACCTGGTCACCTGGGATGCCCCGCCGAATGGCACGCGATACGGTGCCGGGGGAGGGGATGACCGGATTGTAGCGAAGGTTCGAGTTAGTTCAAGGGTTCGTACTAGCGGAGTAGCGGAGTAGCGGAGTAGCGGAGTAGCGGAGTAGCGGAGAAAGAGGGAGAAGGGCAGAGACAACCAATGACGGGTCTTTCGGACTCAGCTACTCGGCTACCCGGCTACTCAGCTACTCCCATCGGGCTACCAGCCGAGGAGATCCAACACCGCGTCGAGCCTCGGGGTCACCGGGCCCGGGCGATTCGCTTCCAGTACCGCCGTCTCCGGGTCTTTCAGGCCGTGACCGGTGAGGGTGCAGACGACCGGTCCGGCGGGGAGGTCGCTGCGGTACTTCAGGATCCCGGCGACGCCGGCTGCTGATGCCGGTTCACAGAACACGCCTTCTCGCGATGCCAGGAACCGGTACGCGCCAAGGATCTCGTCGCCCGTAACGGCCTCGATCCGTCCCCCAGATTCGTCGCGGGCGGCAACAGCCTCGTCCCACGATGCCGGATTGCCGATGCGGATCGCAGTGGCGATCGTCTCGGGCTCATCGATGATCTCTCCGTAGACGATCGGCGCCGCCCCGGCTGCCTGGAAGCCCCACATCTTCGGCGTCTCGTCAACGGCGGTGTACCCCATCCAATATGCGGTGATGTTCCCCGCGTTCCCGACGGGAAGAGCGTGGATGACGGGGGCCGATCCCAATGTGTCGACGATCTCCCACGCTGCGGTCTGCTGTCCGGCGATGCGATACGGGTTGATCGAATTGACGAGTACAACGTCGTGACCACCGGTCAGTTCGAGCACGATCGCCAGGGCGTCGTCGAAACTCCCGTCGATGGGGATGATCGTGGCACCGTGGACGATCGCCTGTGCCAGCTTCCCCCGGGCGATCTTCCCCGACGGGATCACGACGATCGATGAGATGCCGGCTCGCTGCGCATAGGCCGCAGCGGACGCAGAGGTGTTGCCGGTCGAGGCACACGCCACCGCCCGCGCTCCGTCTTCGACGGCTTTCGACACTGCGAGCGTCATCCCCCGATCCTTGAAGGATCCGGTCGGGTTCAAGCCTTCGAACTTGAGGTAGACCGGTCGCTGGACCGCTTTGGAGAGCGCCGGTGCCGGAATGAGAGGCGTGTCACCTTCGAGCAGCGTGACGACCGGAGTGTCGGGTCCGACGGGAAGACGATCCCGGTACGCCTCGATGATCCCCGGATGGCTCATGCTTCCTCGCTCTCGACTCGGATCACCGATGCGACGTTGCGTAGGGCATCGACCTCTCGGAGGTGACGAAGCGCCTCCTGCTGGTCCGCTTCACGCGCACGGTGGGTCACGATGAGGAGCAGCGCCTCGCTCCCCTCACCTTCCTGCCACACCGACTTGATCGACACGCCGGCATTGCCGAAT
>JAUXCV010000406.1 GCA_030618675.1 Acidimicrobiia bacterium
CGGTTCTGCCGATCCACCTCAACCACCACGATCCCCTCACGATGGAGGTGCCGGGCCAACCCGACGCCATACGACCCGGTGCCCTCAACCCCGACCTTGACGACCGGACCGAACCCGCACAACCAGTCCGTCAAGGACCGATAGCCGGCTTCATCGGTCGGAAACGACTCGATCCCCAACATGCCGCCGTTCTCATCGATCGCGGCTGCGACGTGCACATCGGCGTGTGTGTCCACACCACCGAATACTCCCGATACCATCGACATGGCTGCCCCTTTCTCTCGCTTCAGGCAGAAGGGGTGGCGCACGCCACCGGGACGGCGGAACGGGATCCAACCGAGCTGGTTTCAGCAGCTCAACCGGCGTCTCACCGCCCGACCGGTGCGTGCAACACCACCCTGATCATCGCATAGCGACACACCCAGCCGGTTATGGGCGGGTTTCATCGGCTGCCGGGCACTACTGCGGTCCGCTTGTCACTTCGGCGTCGGTCCTGTGATCAGGACCAATTCGTGCCACAATCTCTGACCCGACGCCACGTCACTCATGGCCTTGTCCGGTTTCGTGGCTCGCTTACCCAGTTTGAACAATGCACCGTTGATTGCCTGTCTATCGGGATATGAGAGCATCAGGTCAGCGATAGGTTCTCCAGCGACCGGAGGTGGCTTGGCAGCGACCGCGGCCATGGCTCGCCAGAAGATGCCCATGAATCCAGTTGGCCACCTCTCGTTCAATGCTGGGTCCTTCTTATCGATGATGAACGAGGGATTGAACGCGACAGAGGAGATCTTTCCCGCATACCGTCGCGCCAACTCCGCAGCAACGATCCGATTCATCGTCTTCGTCCGGTTGTAGGCAACGTCTGTGTTGTGTTTCTGGATGCTTTCGAGGTCGTCCCACTCGATGTCCTTTTGGGATGGCTTAATCACATGGAGGACCAGTGCATCTGATTGCTGCATCCGCTCCATCAGCAACTGGGTGAACAGAAACGGCCCCATGACATTTGTGGCAAACATCAACTCGTGACCGTTGGGCAAGATATTCGGGCCATTCTGAACGAGGGCCACGGAGGACAGGACCAGTCCATCGATCGTCGGAAAGCGATTCAAGGCATCGGTAGCTGCAAGCCGCACAGAGTCCATGTCAGAGAAGTCGATGGCCAAGGTCTCAATGGCCGAGTCCTCAATTCCGGCTTCGGACAGCGCGGCGCGGATCGAATCCGCTCTGGCTTCCAACGTCTTGTGTTTGCGCCCGAGCAACACAACGTGTGCGCCGCGCCTTGCCAACGCAGCCGCAGCACCTCCTCCAACGTTCCCCGTCGCCCCAGCAATGAGCACGGTCTGCCTATGCGCCATTCAGATAATTCCTGTTGTGATGAAACGGATTCACATCGTACATCGGGCACAGACAGGCAGAATCGCGATCGCACCACATCACTCCGCGAGTGCTGTCGCGGATCCGAGACCGCCCATATCGAAAGCACCTATGTGTGTCGCGTTCGGTGTGTTCTCTGCGGCGGGGAGGCTGTTCTAGCGGTCCCACCATCCGGCGTCTGATAGGCGCTTCTTTGCCTCCTCTACGGCGTCGGTGGGTGTCATGTGCAGCAGTTCTCCGTGACCCGGCAACATCACGTCGGCGTCGAGGGCGGCCAACGCGTCGAGTGACCTTGCGGCCTGGGCCGGGTCGTGGCTGAAGATGCTCGGCATCAGGCGGGGTCCGGGATGATCGGTGAGCAGGTTGTGGTTCACGAGGGCGTCTCCGGTGATGACGACTCCGTGGTCGGGGAGATGGAACGAGCAGTGGCCGCTCGTGTGTCCCGGTGTCGGTACCGGTACGATACGTCCCCCTGGAACATCGATCGGGGAGTCGTCAAACGCCTCGACCGCGACGACCGGTGTCGGATGTGAGCCTCCTCGCCCTATCGCGTTGATGGCGAATGCGAACACCGAAGGCCTCCACATCCGCACGATGAGATCGACCGTCCGCACATGCTCGTGGTACTGGCCCGTAGCGTGTCCCACCTCCGCCCGGTGGGTGTG
>JAUXCV010000143.1 GCA_030618675.1 Acidimicrobiia bacterium
CCGTCAGGCAAGCTCGACGCAGGGCTCATACCCGTGCCGTTCTACGAAGCGTGGGGTCTGCCCGTGAACGGCCTTTTCGAATTCCTCTCTGAATTCACGCTGATGAACGCGCTCGTCACCTTCCAATGGGAGGTATTCCAGAGCGCCTTCCTCCACCTGATCTTGCCGGCTGTGGCGCTCGCGACGATTCCGCTGGCCATCATCGCGCGTATGACGCGTTCGGCGCTTCTCGACGTGCTCGGTCTCGATTACGTGCGCACGGCCCGGGCGAAGGGGCTGCGCGAACGCAAGGTCGTCCTCAAACATGCCCTCCGCAACGCCATGCTGCCGGTAGTCACGATCATCGGTCTGTCGTTCGGTCTTCTCCTCGGCGGTGCGATCCTCACCGAAACGATCTTCAACCTCGCCGGTGTCGGGAAGACGCTCTTCGACGCGATCACCTCCCGCGACTACACGGTCGTGCAGGGCTTCACTCTTGTGGTGGCGATCAGTTTCGTCATCGTGAACATGCTCGTCGACCTTCTCTACACATACCTCGACCCGCGGGTCCGCGTCTCATGAGCGACGACCTCTACGACCCATCCGACAAGCCCTTGGAGCCGACCGACGACCAGCCTCTCGACACCATCGAAGCGTCCGATGCGATCCGTGACGAAGTTCGCATGGATCTCGCCGGTGGTGACGTTGGGGCCGTTACGTCCGGGGGGTTGTGGCGTACGGCCGGGCGGGAGGTCGTGCGCAAGAAGTCCGCAATCGTTGGGATGACTCTCCTGTCGGTCTTGTTCTTCCTGGCCGTGTTCGCGCCGGTCATCGCTCCGTATCCTCCGGACAAAGTTCTCTTCGACGAGGGAGTCAGTCCTCGAGATCCGCCCTGTATCCATCTGTTCGGATGCCCTGAGGACCAATCCCAGCACATCCTCGGTATCGATGGCAACGGGCGCGACTACTTCTCGCGCATCGTCTTCGGCGCGCGAGTGTCGCTCCTCGCAGCATTCAGCGCCGTGCTCTTCGCCATGGTGTGGGGCACGATGGTTGGACTCATCGCGGGCTTTTTCGGTGGATGGGCCGACAACGTCCTCATGCGGATCATGGACGTACTGCTGTCGTTCCCGTCGCTTCTGCTCGCTATCGCGGTCGTCACCGTGTTGGGGCCGGGTCTCATCAACGCGATCCTGGCCATAGCGATCGTCACCATCCCCCAGTACGCGAGGATCGTTCGATCCTCCGTTCTGAGCATTCGCGAGCAAGAGTACGTGTCGGCCGATCAGGCACTCGGAGTATCACGCTGGCGCCTCCTCATCCACCGGATCTTCCCCAACACGCTCACGCCACTCATCGTCATCGCGACGCTCGGCATAGCCACCGCCGTGCTTGAGATCGCTTCCCTCTCATTCCTGGGCCTCGGCGTCCAGCCGCCCACCCCGGAGTGGGGATCGATGCTCGCAGCCGAGCGGAACCAGGTCTTCACCGCGCCCCACCTCGTGTTCTTCGCCGGCCTGATGATCATGTGGAACGTCCTGGGCTTCAACCTGCTCGGCGATGGCCTTCGCGATGCCATCGACCCGAGGCTTGGCAAATGACGAGCGGACCCTCCAGCGACCCGATCCTCGAGATCAACGATCTCAAGACATATTTCTTCACGCGAGACGGCGTTGTGAAGGCAGTCGATGGTGTCGACCTAACGGTCGGCAAGGGCGAGATCTTGGGACTGGTCGGCGAGTCAGGATGTGGCAAGTCGGTCACGGCCATGTCGGTGCTCCGGTTGATTCAGAACCCGGGAGAGATTGTTGGCGGCTCGATCCGGTTTCACGGTGAGGATCTCCGCGATCTGTCGGAAAAGGAGATGCGTGGGATCCGCGGAGATCGAATCTCCATGATCTTCCAACAGCCAGTTGGATCCCTCAACCCGGTCTTCACGGCGGGTTCTCAGATCGCAGAAGTGTACGAGATACACGAGGGCATCAAGAAGAAGGCAGGGAACGCCAGAGCCATCGAGATGCTCGAGAAGGTCGGGATTCCCGACGCCGAGCGTCGGGCCAAGGCCTATCCCCACGAACTCTCGGGTGGCATGGCTCAGCGCGTCATGATCGCGATGGCGCTCGCCGCAGGGCCTGAACTCCTGATCGCCGACGAGCCGACGACGGCGCTCGATGTCACCATCCAAGCACAGATCATCGACTTGATGCAGGAGATCAGAAACGACCTCGGCACTTCGATCATCCTCATCACCCACGACCTTGGCATCGTGGCCGAGATCGCCGATCGCGTCGCAGTGATGTACGCCGGAGAGATCGTCGAAGAGGCCGATACCAAGACGCTCTTCGCCGATCCGAAGCATCCCTATACAGAAGGCCTCATCGGATCGATACCTATCGCGGGATCAAGACGCGAGTGGCTCGACGTGATTCCGGGCCGTGTGCCGAACCTGATCGACTTGCCCACTGCGTGTCGTTTTGCCCCTCGCTGCCGGGCACGAGAAGAAGCCGACCTCGCCATCTGCATGGAACAGCGCCCTGAACTCACGGTTGTCGACGACGAGCACACCGTACGGTGTTTCCTCTACCAGGAGGAGGGTGGATGAGCGAGCCACTCGTCCGCATCGAAGGCCTGGTCAAGACCTATCCGGTCAAGGGCGGAGCGTTCCAGAAGGTCCTCGGAACCGTCCGGGCGGTCGATGGGGTTGACCTCGAGATCTACCAGGGCGAGGCTCTGGGCCTGGTCGGGGAATCCGGCTGCGGGAAGTCGACCCTCGGTCGTGCGGTTCTCCGGCTGGAGGAACCCGACGCAGGATCGGTCATCTTCGATGGTGTCGACGTGCTCCGAGTTCCCCGGAAGGACCTGAAGGGCTACCGACGTGATGCCCAGGTTGTGTTCCAGGATCCGTTCGGATCACTCGACCCGCGTACGAGCGTCGGCGACTCGATTGCCGAAGGTGTTCGTGTCCAGGGACTCTCACGGAAAGACCGGGGACGCCGGGTCGCCGAAGTTCTCGAACTCGTCGGCCTCGAGCGGTATCACGCGAATCGCTATCCCCATGAGTTCTCCGGCGGCCAGCGACAGCGCATCGGAATCGCTCGTGCACTCGCCGTCAACCCTCGATTCATCATTCTCGACGAACCGGTCTCAGCACTCGACGTCTCGATCCAGTCCCAGATCTTGAATCTCCTCAAACAACTGCAGCGCGAACTGGATCTGACGCTGCTCTTCATCGCCCACGATCTCAGCGTCGTCGAACACCTCTGCGATCGGATTGCCGTGATGTATCTCGGCAAGATCGTCGAGATAGCGAGCCGGGACGATCTGTTCTCCTCACCGACTCACCCCTACACGGAAGCGCTGCTCTCGGCGATCCCCATCCCCGATCCGACGGTGCGACGACAACGAATCCTGCTCGAAGGGGACCTTCCGAGTCCCCTCAACCCGCCGACCGGCTGCGCATTCCACACACGATGTCCGATCGCTGAGCAAGGGCTCTGCGACGTCTCAGTGCCGGAACTGCGACCGGTCAACAGTGGTCGACACGAAGCTGCCTGCCACCTGAGGACCGGAGATCACCAGGATCTGAATCGCCCTCTGCTGAACAGTCAGTAGTCAGTAGTCAGTAGTCAGTAGTCAGTAGTCAGTAGTCAGTAGTCAGTAGTCAGCGAAGACTTTGCCTGATCTACTCAGCTACTCAGCTACTCAGCTACTCAGCTACTCAGCTACTCAGCTACTTCTTCCCCCCCCTTCTCCTTTCACATGGCCGCCTTCTATTCTGAGCCGGGATGAGGAAGAACACACATGCATGAGTTGGCACTTGCGGATTCCGTGGTGAAGGCAGCGCTGAACGTTGCCGACGATGCCGGTATGGATCGGATCGAACGCATCGTCGTCAAGGTCGGCGAATTGCAGCAGATCAAGAGGGATCTCTTCGAGTTCTCCCTCACGACCGTGCTGCCGACCACAGATGCTCGGTTGGCCGGGGTGGAGTTCGACGTCTCCGAGGAACCCGTTCGTTTCCAATGCCGCTCCTGCGGTACCGAATACGGCCGGGATGAAGCGGGCATCGACGGCGACGGTGACCAGGGCGAAGCCATTCACTTCATACCCGAACTCTCCCATGCGTTCGCACGGTGTCCTTCATGCGGAAGCCCCGACTTCGATATCCAGGCCGGCCGCGGCATCACGCTCGTACGAATCGAAGGAAGCGGCGACGATGATCCCGAATGAGCCGATCGATCCCCGCACCTTTGTGATCGAGGACAGGCTCGCCGGCGTCTCGCGTATCGTCGGGGTGGCCGGAAGCAAGGGCGGTGTCGGCAGAAGCGTCGTCTCCTCGACTCTGGCGCTCGCACTCGCCGATCAAGGCAAGCGAGTAGGTCTGTTCGACCTCGACTTCACATCTCCGAGCGATCACGTGGTGCTCGGCGTCGAGCGTGGTTTCCCGGAGGAAGCGTTCGGGATCGACCCTCACTTCGTCCACGGAATCCACATGGTGTCCGTCGCGTTCTTCTCCGGTGACGCGGCTGTTCCTCTCCGCGGGGACGCCGCGACCAGTGCCCTGCTCGAGTTGCTCGCGATCATCCGATGGAGTGATCTCGACGTGCTCGTGCTCGATATGCCCCCCGGCTTGGGGGACACCAACCTCGACGTCATCCAACTGCTTCCCAGATTGGAGTTTCTGCTGGTCGGCAACGGCTCAAGAGTTGTGATCGACAGTGTCCGTCGTGCACTCCACCTGTTCACCGATCTCGGTGTCCCGATGATCGGACTGCTGGAGAACATGCACCGGGGCAACGAACGGGCGGTCGAGTCGCTTGCCGACGCTGCCGGCGTGCCGTTCCTCGGTTCGGTGCCGTATGACGATCATCTCGAAGATGCACTCGGTAACGTTGACCTGCTGCGAGACACAGCCGTCTACAGCGTGGTGAAGGGCGTTCTTCCCTCGTAACAGCCGACCCCCGGCACTGATCTTCTGGCCCGCCGGGGTTCCG
>JAUXCV010000121.1 GCA_030618675.1 Acidimicrobiia bacterium
ATCGGCGTTGACCGCTTCGGTGAGTCCGGAACCATCCCCGATCTGTACGAGGCGATGGGCTTCCTCCCCGACCAGATCGTGAACTCCGCGTTGGTGGCCCTGGCCGGTAGTCAGTAGTCAGTAGTCAGTAGTCAGTATCCCGTATCCCGTATCGGGGATGGCTCCCCCCTGCTGGCGGCTCTTCTTCCTCGGCTACTCCGCTACTCCGCTACTCCGCTACTCCGCTACTGATCTACTGTCCAAGATCTTCCTCTCGCAGCTCATCACTTCCCACTACCGTCATAGTGGTAATTGCGCAACGAGATGGGAGCCGAAATCGTGTCCGCTTTCCTGGTGATGCTGCGCGAGGGGGTCGAGGCTGCGGTCATCATTGCCATCCTGCTCGCCTACCTCGATCGCATCGGACGGCGGTCGGAATCGCGGTGGGTCTGGGTCGGCACGATCGCAGCGATCCTCGTCTCGACAACCGTCGGAGTCGTTCTCTGGAACACGGTCGGCGGTCTCGAAGGCGACGCGGAAGAACTCGTGGAGGGGGTCATAGCGTTCGTCGCCGTCGGCCTTCTCACGTGGATGATCTTCTGGATGGGTCACCAGGCACGGCGTCTGAAGGACCACTTCCATACCCGGATCGACATTGCACTTGCAGCCGGAGGAGCGACCGGCCTCGCCGTGATCGCGTTCACCGCGGTCGTCAGGGAAGGCATCGAATCGTCACTGTTCCTCATCTCTACCACCGTCGGAACCGACGCTTCATCGACGCAGATAGTCGGCGGATTACTCGGACTCGCGACGGCTGTGGCGATCGGGGCCTTGTTCTACGCAGGAAGCAGCCGCATCGATCTCCGGGCGTTCTTCCGACTCACCGGAGTCCTCATCATCCTCTTCGCTGCAGGTCTGGTCTCGAAGGGCGTGCATGAGTTCCAGGAACTCGCCTTGCTGCCGACGCTCAACGAACACATCTGGAACGTCGGACTCCTGGACCCTTCGACCAGTACCCCGGGAAGGTTCATGGGGAGCCTCTTCGGATGGACGCCCCGGCCGTCCCTGCTCATGGCCGTCGCATACGCCGCGTATCTCGTTCCGGTGCTCGTCGTATTCCTGGGGATGACCGCGCCTCCGGTTCGCCGTTCCGAACCGGAGAGGACCTCAGCCGTCTGACGAGGGATCGGCGTTGTCCCCACGATGCGCATCGACCCATTCGGTGGCATCCCGGTACGCCTGCTTGAAGGTCCTACCGACCCACTCATCCGATGTGTAGATGTTCTGCGAACCGACCACGCTGGTTACTCGCGCCACCGCCAACTGTTCATGGATGTTCTCGTCTGCCGAGACCAGCACCAGCTTGCTCTCTTGATCCCGGAGAATCTCGGCGTAGCGCAGCAGCACGTCCATGAACGTAGAACCAAGGTCGGTGCGCCCGCGGAGCCGTAGAACCACGACGGAGTTGTGGGTCTCGTCTGTGACGTTCGGGAGCTTCTCTTCGAAGATGGGGGCCGACGCGAAGAACAGACTCCCGTAGGGCTGCAGCAACACAACCTCGTCGGCCGGTACATCCTCGGGGGCGTCGACCTCGCGGAGATCTCCGTCCTCGTTGACCATCCAGCGCTTGATCACGATCTGGTTCGATTGCTTGATGATGTAGAGGATCATCGAGATACCGACACCGACGAGAACCGCGTACTGCAACGCGATCACCATCGTCAGGACGAAGGTGACACCCATGACGGTGGCCTGCATCCCACCGGTCTTCCACACCGCCTTGATGTCGGCAGGTTTCACCGTCCGGTAGCCCACCGTCATCAGCAGACCGGCGAGCGCCGGCATGGCAATGTACCCGACGGCAGTTCCGAAAATGAGGATCACGATCGCCATCACGACGCCGGCGATCAGAAGAGCGAGGCGGCTCTTCGCTCCGGCGTTCTTGACGAGCGACGATGCCGACATGGATCCGCCGACCGGCATGCCCTGGAAGATCCCTGCAGCCACGTTCGCGGCCCCCTGACCGACGAAGTCCCGGGATGCGTCGGGATAGGTCCCGTCGGCGTTCGGGAAATTCGCCGAGATCCCTGCACCCTGCACCAGTCCGATGAACGCGAGAGACAGGGCCGGGATGATGAGCACCGGAATGATCCCGAATTGGGGCATCATTGGAAGTGGGAGAGACCTGGGGATGTTGGCGATGTCATTGAGGATCGCCACGTCGGATCCGAGCAGCGCGGGTACCGCCGAGCCGATGATGATGGCGGCCACCATGCCGAGTGCCCCGAGTTTGGTGCGCTCCAGTATGAGGATCAGCCCGATCGTGGCGACACCAACGGCGATGGTCGGCCAGTGCGCCTGTCCGAGATTCAGAAGCGTGTCGAAGGCTCGCAGAACGCGGTTCGCGCCTTGAGCCTCGTATCCGGTGAAGCTATCCAACTGGCCGAGGATGATGTTGATGCCCACAGCGTTGATGAACCCGACCATCACCGCGTTCGATACGAAGCGGAGGATCGAACCGGCCTTCAGGAGACCGGCCGCGAGCATGACGATGCCGGTCAGGATCGATAGTGTGAACAGGGCCCGACCCGGGTCCTCGGCCGCATGAACGGCCCCGACGTCGGCTACGACGATCGCCATCGCACCGGTCGCCTGGACCGCCATGAACGACGAACTCGTGAAGAGGCCACCCGTGAAAGTTCCCACCATGTAGGCGTAGAGACCGTACACCGGATTCACGCCGGCGAGGAGGCCACCGGCAAGACCATCGGGGACGCTCTCGACACCGAGCACCAGGCCCGCGACAGTGTCGTCTTTGAGGGTGTCCTTGCTGAACAGGGAGCGGATGTTCTTCAGCATCTGATGATCACTCCTGCTCGAAAAAGGGCAGACATTGGGGTGGACGTCACCGCGGGCAGTGTAACGGGCGTACGGAATCGGTCTCGGAGCGGTCCGATGGCTCCTTTGCAGACCGAACCTGATTCTCGGGACCGGGATATGCTCTGTTCTCTAGATGCATCCGGGAAATGACCCGACACGAACCGGAGGGGGTGCCGCGGTAGTGAAGACGAGCAGAACCCTCCTCTTCGTCGTTGTCCCGCTCCTGATCCTCATGCTCCCGCTCGCCGTGTATCTCACGGATCGGTCGGTGAACAGCGGAATCCTGCCGCGCAACGTTTCCATCGCCGGTATCGACGTTGCCCGCTTGCTGCCGAACGCGGCATTCACCGTCGTCCGCGCCTATGAGGATGACCTCCACGCCGAACCTTCCCTGTTCGTGGTGAACGGCAGGACCTTCGAACTGCACCCGGGCGACATCGGATTGGTCGCCGACGTCGATTCGGCCATGACGGATGTCATCACGTCCAACGATCACGGCGTCTTTGCCGGACTCATCCCCTGGATCAAGAGTTTCTCCTCCAACACGGACATCCCGGTGATGGTTACGGTCGACGACCAGGCGATCGACGACTACCTCGAGCGGTGGGAGACCGAAGCCATCCGTACTCCGGCATTCGAAGGCGACATCGAGATCATCGATCGCAAGGTCCGGATCGAGTACCCGAACGCCGGCCTGCGCATCGACAGGGAAGCGGCCCACGCCGTCGTCCAGACGGCGCTCATCGTTGGACAACGCGACGCTCTGGAGATCCCGCTCATCGATCGTCCGCCGGTGTTCTCGGAGAACGATCTCGACGCCGCGGCGGCGACGATCGAGGACCTGATCGATGGGCCCGTCACGCTTCACAATGCCGAGTACGATGCAACGCTCATCGTCCTCCCGTCTGAACTAGCGACAGCAGTGACGATCGACATCGTGACCACGTCGCCGGCTCGTATCGACGTTGGCCTCGATCCCGACATCATCGCTACCACGCTCGAGTCGCGCCTTGCCGAATTCGAACAACCACCGGTCGAAGTTCAGATCGACACGAGCGTTGCTACCGGCCGGGTCTCGATCACCTATCCGGAGAACGGCACTCGCGTCGATATCGACGCCCTCACGGAGGAGTTGTACGAGGTCGCGCTCAGCGGAGGCCAAGGGAACCTCCCCATCGTGGCCGATGTCGAACCGCGGGTCACCGCCGAGCAGATCGAGGCATGGGGTCCACTCGGGTTGGTCTCGAGTTTCACGACAAGACACAAGCCGGGAGAACCCCGTGTGACGAACATCCAACTCATGGCCCGTACCGTCGATGATTCGATCGTGTGGCCGGGCGAGACGTTCTCGATCAACGATGAGGTCGGTCAACGCACCGAAGCCAAGGGCTACGTGCGCGACGGGGCGATCATCAACGGCGTGGTCTACTGCTGCGACCTGCCCACGAACGTCGGCGGTGGCGTCAGTCAGTTCGGAACGACCTTCTACAACGCCGTGTTCTTCGGCGGGTACGAGGACATCGAACACCGCCCGCACAGCATCTACTTCTCCAAGTACCCGGAGGGACGCGAGGCGACACTCGGATTCCCCCACCCGGATGTCGTGTTCCGGAACGACTCCGACGCGCCGGTCATCATCAGGACCGCCTACACAGCGTCTTCGATCACCGTGTTGTTCTTCGGGAACAACGGCGGACTGAAGGTCGCTTCGGTGCTCTCCGACCGACGCGATTTCACCGAACCCCGGGTGAGCTACGAGGAGAACGCCGAGCTCAGTCCCGGGACCGAGAAGGTCGTTTGGGAAGGAGCGGAAGGCTGGACCGTGACCGTGACCCGCGTGATCACCTACCCCGACAGCACCGTTGATCGCGAACCGTTCACCTGGCGCTACCAGGGCAACGCCAAGAAGATCCAGATCTCATCGTGCTCGGCAGCGCCGGATTCGGCCCGGTGCACGAAACCACCACCGCCGACGCCCTAGTCCACACCACGCCGCGGCCCCGGGTGGCGGTAGCCTCTTCGCCCATGGACATCGACCGGCTGTTGGTAGAGCGTTCGGAACACGACGGCTTTCTCGCCGAGCACTACAGCTCCCCTCTTCCGGAGGAGCACCGCTCCGATTTCGACGGTCTGGACTATTTCCCGCCCGACACCGCATGGGAGATGACCGGCGACTACCAACCGACCACACCCCGCAAGGTGCCGGTACCGTCCTCTGCGGGCATCGAGAGTTCCTACACGATGCTCGGTGCCGTCGAGCTCGTGATCGGCGAATCGACCTATCGCCTGACGGTGCTCGACGACGGTGACGGCGGGGCGTTCATCCCGTTTCGAGATGGCACGTCCGGTGTCGAGACGTACAGCGGAGGCCGGTACGTCGGGATCGCGGTCGAAAGTGCCGGAACGGTGACCGTCGACTTCAATACGGCCCAGAACCCCTGGTGCGTCTACGACGAGGAGTTCACGTGCCCGCTCCCGCCGGGCCAGAACTGGATCGACGAACCGGTCGGCGCCGGGGCCAAGGTGTACGAGCCACCGGCTCAGCCGACGAACTAGGCCTTCCCGGTAGCTTCTTCGTCGAACCACGCCCCAAGCCGGCGGAATCCTTCGTCGAGGGTGACCTTCGGTTCCCACCCGAGCGCCCGGCGGGTCTCGCGCTGATCGAACCAGTGTGCCGTGCCGAGTTGCTCCGCCATGAAACTGGTCATCGGCGGGTCGTCTTGGGTATCCCGGTGCTCCCAGATGCGCTCCACGGCAAGGC
>JAUXCV010000218.1 GCA_030618675.1 Acidimicrobiia bacterium
CGGTTCGCTCTCGGACCGTCTGCTCGAGAACGTCCTTGGAGGCCTCAAGTGCTTCATTCTTCGCTTGAATCTCCGCGAGCAATTCATCGCGCGATTGCTCCCTGACGATCAATCGGCATCGGCTCACGATTGGATCATCGATCGCGTCCCCGTCGACTCGTATGAAGGCGGTCATCGTGGCCCCGCGCACCGTGACGTCATCGACGAAGGGTCGGAGGAAGGTTGGCTCAGGTATCTCAACATTCGGTGTGATCGAGATCGTCAGGTAGTCGTGGACACCCCTCGACTCAAGACCCAGTTCGAAGACGGCCGCGATGTCGTACCGCCTGGTCCACCTGACGGCTTGCGAAACGGCGGTGCTGAGCCGCGTCGAAGCCACGTCGTTCACACCCAACTCGATCGCCACGCGGCGGGCCTTGCCTCGTGCCTCGAAGACCGAGTCCGGATGGTCGAGCGAGATCTGTCCGAGTCGAATCACGGTGAACACCTCAGCACGACACAGGAAGCATCGTCATGGTCTTTGCCGAATCGTTCCATGAGGATCCGGACAGCCATGCTTGGGTTATCTGAACGGATGCCGGGGTAGTCCCGCGCCTCGAAGCGGTCGGCAATACCGTCGGAGTACAACAGGAGCGTGGCGTCACCTAGATGACCGCGTTTCACGTCCGGTGTTCGGTACTCGGTCCCGACAGTGCCCTCGGTCCAATCCAGTCGTCGATCAGAATCACCAACGATCCTCACGCGTACGTTGCCAACTGCGACCGTCTCATAACTGCCCTGTCGAGGGTCCAGAACCGCGATCGCAACCGCTGCTCCATCGGTGGAACGCAGCGCTTCGTGGACCTCCTCCATGATCGTGAGCACATCGCTCTCCTGCGTTGAGTCGAGCGCGGACCCGGCACGTTCGGCGATTGCCGCAGCCGTCGTACCGTGTCCGAGGCCATCCACGAGAGCGGCCAGGACTCGGTCGCCGATCCAGCGCAACGTGACTGCGTCACCGCTGACGCGTTCCGTGCGATGCGGTCTGATCCTTGCGGCAGCCGCCACTCCCCCGGCACCGTTCGGACCCGGTTCCAGCTTCACGGTGCTCGCAGGTCGTAACCGGAAAGAAGTCGGCACTCGGTTCGTCGTGCGCCGGGCCCGTTTGTGATCCCGAGCCCACAGCGTCGCAGTGACCCTGGTGCCCCTGCCGGGAGTGGAGTCGATCTTCAAATCGTCCATGAGACGATTCACGCCGGGAAGGCCGAGTCCCAGGGTTCCACCGGTGCTGTAATGGTCGCGGAGTGCTGATTCGACGTCGTCGATCCCCGGACCGCGGTCGCTGGCAACGACACGTACACCGTTAACGCCATCTTCGTCCACACGACTCACGACTAGATTCCCGGTTCCCGCATACTTGACGATGTTGCGCGCCAACTCGGACGTGGCGGTCGAGACCGCGTTCACCTGCATCGCATCGAGGCCGGCCTTCCGTGCCGTGAGCGTGGTCATCGCCACAGCTCTCGCCACATCGGAGTCATTTCGTATCGGGATTGTCTGCATCATCAAAATCCGTAGTCGGGATCGGACGCCCATGTCCGTGGGCACGCGTGTCTGGCATTGCACCGACGAGAGCGAACGCCCCATCGAGGGACCGGGTAGCTTCAATGTTCGTCAGATTCACGTCGAGATCGACGAGCGACGACACAACCCCAGCCTTGAGCCCCGATAGGACCGGTAGAGCGCCCATGAGCCGGACCATGTCGGAGGTACGCCGGAGGGCGTCGAACTCCTCCGGATCGATTGTATCGACGCCCGAGAGATCCACGATGAGTGCCCGGGCACCCGAGTCGCGAAGGAGGTGGAGAACATCGGACTGGAAGGTGGCCAGGACATCGGGGCGCAAGTCGACCTGTATTGATGCCACGATGCAGCCCTGTGAGATCTGCAGGGGGATTCGAGCGGTACTCGGTGTGTCTGACATCACCTGGTCCTGGTCATCTCCACGCCAACACTTCGGAATGAGAGCGCCAGAGCATCACGCATGGTCCCTGTCGTGCGGATCACGCCGACATCGATGCCCAAGTCCACGATCGTCTGAGCGATAGCGGGCGAGACTCCAGAGATGATTGACTCACAACCCATGAGCTTCGTCGCGCGAGTGATCCGGAAGAGATTGTTCGCGACCGCTGTGTCCACCACGCCGACACCGCTGATGTCGAGGATGAAGATCTGAGCCTGCGTGTCTGCGATCTTGGACAGCGTGCTGTCCATGACTTCCCGAGCACGATGACTGTCGATAAGACCGACAATCGGCAGGAACAGGATGCTGTCCCAGATCTCCGTGACGGGTGTCGACATGGCCATGATCGAATCGGATTGCTCGCGCATCGCATCCTGGAAGGCGCGGTTGTACGTCTCGGCCACAATCGCCGAGTCGAGATGCATGAGCTTGCTCATAGACTCGAGCGTGGCAGCGTGATCCTCTCCCGGTATCACGTCCATCATCACATGAGCGAAGATCTCCTGGAATGTGTTCATGGCGGCGAAGTAGGCGTTCAGCGGCAACCCTATCCTCGCGTGCACCTCGCCCACGACATGTCGACGTTGCACGTAGTCCGCGTCCACGTCGGCGGTCATGAAGGATTGCCAGTAGTCGTGTTGCTGTCTTTTGACGTGCGCTAGGACGTTTTCGTCAGCGAAGAATTCATCGAACCACGACTCCTCCTTGAGCCACTCGTAGAACTCGTCGAACGCACGATCCATGTGTCCGGCCGCCTTCTTGCCGAGCCTCCTGATCCGCTCTTGGTCCTCGGCGGTGATCTTGTAGAGCTCCATGAGTTCGGCAGAATCCACCACTTCGTCATTGATGATTATCGTCGTATTCTCCGCCATCTCAGTCTCCCATTTCGCTTGCTTCGCCACCGCGCGTGACGCGCCCTGCACGATCGATTCCCAGCTGCAAGGTCGGTTCCGTGACGATGCCCTTCATTTCAATTCCCGATTCGGTGATCCTCTTCGCCAATTCCGCCTGCACGCCCGTAAGCACCACCTGCACGCCGAGGAGGCGTACTGATTGGAATGCGCGGTTGAGAACCCTGAGAGCCTCCTCGTCCTCTGTTGGGCTGTCGGTCACGCGGGTTCCGGTCAGATCGATGATGGCGACCCGGGCCGACCGATCGTAGACACCGGTGGTCAGATTGGCGCCAAGTTTGGCACTTCGAGAGACATCCAACTCTCCCACGATGGGGACGACCAGGACATCGTTGCGAAGCGGGATGAGCGGCGTGGACAGAGCTTCAATCTGCCGCTCCTGACCTCGAATCATCTTCGTGACCGCCGACTGCATCTTCGCGAAGGATCGGGCCAAATCGCCGATCTCATCTGAGCCGCTCGTATCGATCACCGTGTCAAGATCGCCTTCGGCGATTGCGGCAGCGGAATCCGACAACCGGTTGACTGGGCGAACCAATTGCTTTGTGAACCAGATGGCGACGATCACGATCAAGGCTGCCGCGAGGAAGAAAGCAAGCAGCGCCTGGCGGCCGAACTCGCTCGCTGCCGCGAAGGCCTCCGTCTCGTCGATCTCGCTCATGATCACCCAGTCGACGCTCTGGATCTCGAGGGGCTGATAGGCGGAGAGCACCGATACTCCACGGTAGTCGTCGAAGACATCGGTCCCTGTGGCGTGCTGCAGCGCCGCCCTCGTGCCCGGCGTATCAACAACCTGAAGCCC
>JAUXCV010000418.1 GCA_030618675.1 Acidimicrobiia bacterium
CTCGGCCTCGAACGGATAGTCGGTCGTCATTCGGAACCTCCCCTTCCCGCTGCGAGCACGGCGTCGATGATCGGGTCGTATCCGGTGCAGCGGCAGAGATTGCCGGCAAGGGCCTCCTGGACGTCGTGGCGTGTGGGGTGCGGATTGTGTTCGAGCAGTTCGGTAGCGGATAGGACGATGCCGGGAGCGCAGAAGCCA
Organism: Acidimicrobiia bacterium; assembly: GCA_030618675.1. Lineage (GTDB taxonomy): Bacteria > Actinomycetota > Acidimicrobiia > Spongiisociales > UBA5794 > JAHEEL01. The sequence goes on from JAUXCV010000418.1 coordinate 199, forward strand.
CACTGGAACGAGTTGTTCTCGAGGAACAGGGTCTGCAACTCGCTGATCCCGTCGTAGCTGATGCCCTCGACCGTCGTGATCTCATGGCCGTCGGCTTCGACGGCGAGCACCAGGCAGCTGCGCACCGTGCGACCGTCCATGAGGATGGTGCAGGAACCGCAGTCGCCGCGCTCGCATCCGATCTTGGGACTCTTCGTTCCGATTCGCTCCCTGAGAACGTCGAGGAGCACGTCTGCCGGGGCAACGTCGAGTACCCAGTCTTCGCCGTTGACTTTGATCTTGAGATTCATCGTCGTCCTCTCAGATGAGCCGCGTGCCGTATGCGGGTCCGGTGCCGGAGAGCCTGTCTTCTGCAGCAACCAGTCCCCGTTTCAACATCACCTCGGTCATGCGTGTTCGGTACTCCGCGGAAGCCCGCATGTCGGTGATCGGGCTGATCTCGTCGCGAACCATGGCGACGGCCTCGGCGATCACGCCCGCATCGAGGGACTTGCCTCGGAGAACCTCCTCGATACGGGCTGATCTGATCGGTGTGGGAGCGACCGCCCCGAACGCGACGCGATACTCATGATCCGGATAGACGACGATCCCCACGGCGGCCTGGGCAAGGTCCTCGCCGCCGTAGCGCATCAGTTTCACATAGACGCCGCCGTGCGAACGCAGGGCGATGGTCAGATGTGTGACGACTTCATCGTCGGTGCGGGCGGTCTCGCGGAGTCCCAAGAACCACTCGTTGATGTCGACACTGCGCTCGCCGTCGGGACCGGCGAGATGAACGGTTGTGTCGTAGGCCAGCAGTACGGGTCCGGCGTCGCATGAGGGGACGGCCGAGCAGATGTTCCCGACCATCGTGGCCCGGTTGCGGATGCCCTGGGAGGCCACGGTTCCGGCCATCTCCGCCAGCAGCGGAGCATGCTCGAGAACGAGATCCGACTCGATCAGGTCGGTGAACGTAACCAACGAGCCGATGTGGAGAGTGTCACCCTCGAGCTTGAGGTCCCGAAGCCCGGGAACGTCCTTGATGTCGATCACCAGATCGGGCGCCACCGCATCGTCGCGGAGCCAGGCCACTAGATCGGTGCCACCGGCCAGGAGGCGGGCCGAGCCCGAGCAATCCGCGAGGATTCGGATGGCCTCCGCGAGCGTGTCCGGACGTTGGTAGTCGAATTCCCGAGCGATAACCAAAACAACCTCCTCCAACCCGATCTTCGAATCTTACAAGAAGCGGTGTGGCGTCTGTTGACAACGTTCACGCCGTTTCATCGTCAGATACTTACTAGAGCCCTCCAACACAATCCGAGGTGGCACTTCTCACAGCGACACCTGCCCGGCATCCCCCACGAGCGTGCTTGCCAGGGCGTTCGTACCCTCGACGAAACACTCGATCGGTGCTTCAACCAATCCAGCACCGACCATCCCGGTGCCGGGGACCTTGCCCGCAACGCCCGTGTTGATCTGCGGCAGGACGCCGGTACGAACGACCCGAACGGCATCGATCCCGGTCGGTGTGCCACGGAACTCGAGCATCGGAATCTGATAGGCGGGGTGCTCGGCCATCGTGATCTCGTACATGGCGAGGGTCCGGCGTACCGCTCCGGCTGCAGTCCCCCCCACGAAACCGACGATCGCCGGCGCTGCCGCCATGGCGAGACCTCCGAGACCGACCGTCTCTGTGATCGTCGAGTCCCCGATGTCGGGACTGGCGTCATCTTCGGTGAACGCACCGAGATAGAGACCGTCGACCGGAGGTGCGGGGGCGATAAACCATCGATCCCCGGTGCCGGACAGCCTGAC
>JAUXCV010000294.1 GCA_030618675.1 Acidimicrobiia bacterium
TGGTCATCACCGCGGCTGGGATCGGAAAGGTGAACGCGGCCATGGTGGCGACGCTTGCTCTCGATCACTTCCGCCCGCGCGTCGTGGTCTTCACCGGTGTTGCGGGTGGAATCGATGAAGCGCTCAACATCGGAGATGTCGTCGTGGCCGAACACGTCGTGCACCACGACACCGGAGTCCTCGAACCCGACGGCTTCCGGCTCTACCAGTCCGGACACGTGCCGTTCCTCAATCCCACCGATCAGCTCGGATACCGGCCCTCCGCCGAACTCCTCGGCCGGGTTCGTCGACGGCTTGCCGGCTTTGAACTCTCCCCGGTTCTCGGGAAGCATCCCGAGATCGTGTTCGGGACGGTGGCGACCGGAGATCAGTTCCTGCAGTCCGATGTCGAGCGCCGGCGGTTGCACACGACACTGGAAGCACACGCAGCGGAGATGGAAGGAGCAGCCGTGGCACAGGTCGCCGAGCACTTCGGAGTCGATCATCTCGTGATCCGGGCGGTGTCCGATCTCGCCGGGAGCGATTCAGCGTTCGACTTCACGATGTTCCTCGAAGATGTCACCGTCAACTCCGCCGAGGTCGTGCTGGCGGTGCTCGAGGTGATCTGACGCGTTCTCGACAGCACCCTTCCGATCTGTGGCACAATCTGACTATGCAGCCCACCAAGTACATCTGGATGGATGGAGAGCTCGTCGATTGGGATGATGCGACCGTCCACGTTCTGTCCCACGGCCTCCACTACGGAACCGGAGCGTTCGAGGGAATCCGCGCCTACGAGACTGATCGCGGACCGGCGGTATTCCGACTTACCGAGCACATCGAGCGTCTGGCTCGATCATGCAAGGCACTCGGGGTCCCGATCGAGTGGAATGTGGATCAGATCGTGGAGGCGGCGAAGGAGGTGTTCACGGCCAACGGCCTGATATCCGGCTACATCCGTCCATTGGTCTTCTACGGGACCGGATCGATGGGGTTGAACCCTGCCGGTGCTTCGGTTCACACGATGATCGCCACCTGGGAGTGGGGTGCCTACCTGGGCGAAGAAGGAGTGACGAACGGGATCCGGGTCAAGGTGTCGTCGTGGCGTCGTATCGGGCACGACTCGCTGATGCCGAACGCCAAACTCACCGGCGGTTACGTCAACTCCGTTCAGGCCAAACAGGAAGCGCTGCGCGCCGGCTATGACGAGGCGATCATGCTGAACACCAGCGGCTTCGTCGCTGAAGGCAGTGGTGAGAACCTGTTTCTCATTCGGGACGGGATAGTTCGCACGCCGTCTTTGTCTTCGGGTGTTCTCGAAGGGCTCACCCGCGACGCGGCGATCACGCTGCTGCGCGACGACGGATACGAGGTCATCGAGGCGGAGATCACCCGAACCGATCTCTACTACGCCGACGAGATGTTCTTCACCGGCACGGCCGCCGAGGTGACGCCGATCCGGGAGGTCGACGACCGTCCCGTCGGAGACGGGCGGCCGGGGCCTGTGACGAAGCGTGCCCAGGAGATGTTCATGGACACCGTAACCGGCAGAAACGAACGCCACTCCGACTGGCTCGACTACATCTAGCACCGCGCCTCCTACCATGACGTCGCAGTCGAGCGAGTGGAATCATGGCGCAACAACCCAACATCGATCTTCGAACCTCAGGTTCTCAGTGGCCCGTCTCCAGAACGGGTCCGGAACGTCCATGGACCCCGAATCGTCCCGGTGAGCTCACCGGGACCGGGATGCCGTGGGGCGGCGCCTTCGGGATGCCGGGACCGGATGCCGGCTACGCGTTGAAGCTCGTTGCCCCCAGAGAGTTGGTCCTCGCCGAGCACGAACATCGGGCAGATGCCAACGCCGCGGTTGCTGCGGTTGCCGCGGCGCGGTCATCGCTCGTCGGGCGCGGACCGACCAAGGGCGATATCGATGCGGCGATCGTCATCCTCGGGTACGACACCGAAAGCGAGTTCGGTCCAATTCGAGCTGCGGCGATCGGTGGCTCCGCCCACCACCCGAATCGGATCCGTGGCGTGATCGCCGGGATCCCGGCCGATGTCTACGACGCGACGGCCGACGAGTTGCGAGAGCGCGCGGCCTCCGGCGAGTCGCTCATCGAGATCTAGAGAGAGTTCACCATGAAGATCGTCAGAGTCGACACGGACGTCGACGATATCACCTACGGAGCCGTCGAACCCGAGGGAATCCGCATCTACCGGGGCACGCCGTTCGTGGCGTGGGAGCCGACCGAGACGGTTGTCGACTGGGAGCACGCCCGTCTGCTCGCACCGGTGATCCCCACGAAGATCATCGCCGTTGGGAAGAACTACGCCGACCACGCCGCCGAGATGGGCGGGGAAGTCCCCAAGTCGCCCGTGCTGTTCATGAAGCCGCCGACGTCGGTGATCGGGCCGATGCAACCGATTCGGATTCCCCAGCAGGCTGAAGAGGTCCATCACGAAGCTGAGCTTGCCGTCGTGATCGGCAAGGTGACGAGGAACGTGAAGATCGAGGACGTCGGGCAGCACATCATGGGCTACACGGGGGCGAACGACGTGACGGCCAGGGATTTACAGCGTGCCGATGGCCAGTGGACGCGGGCGAAGGGCTTCGACTCGTTCTGTCCGCTCGGCCCTGCGATCGACACCGACCTCGATCCCCTGGAGGGTCTCTCGGTCATCTCCCGCGTCAACGGCGAGACCCGCCAGTCGGGAACCACCGCCGACCTCGTGTTCGGCGTCGGGGAACTCGTTTCGTTCATCTCGTCGATCATGACGCTGCTACCGGGCGATGTGATCCTCACCGGCACACCATCCGGCGTCGGCCCGATCGTTCCGGGCGATCAGGTCGAGGTCGACATCGAGGGTGTCGGCATACT
>JAUXCV010000211.1 GCA_030618675.1 Acidimicrobiia bacterium
TGGTATCAGATGCCCAGATTGACTCCGGCAGCGGTGACGAGCGCGACCATCAGGCCCACACCCATCTGAGTCCAACCGATGACCTTCGCTTCGACCGGCGGTCGGTTCAACGACACGATCGCGACCAGTCCGACCAGTCCGATGGCGACCACGGCGAGCCAGGGAACCGCCCCGAAGATTGCTGCGATCGCTACGGCGGCAACGGATCCGGCCTGAACGGCGTAGATCGTCGACGCACCGGACGGTCTCCCCTTCAGCCGGCGGACCTGGCCGCGAACCAGCGAGATCGCAGCAACGTCTCGAGCGGCCAGCACGAACCAGAGTCCGAATGCGGGCAAGAAGTCCCAGCCACTGCCGATGGTGATCGCCGCCACGGTGGCGCCCATCGCGATTGAACCGGAGAGTTCCGCGACAAGCGATCGATTCTTGCTGTGGGCGTCGGCACGCAGCGCGAACAGAGCGAACGGCAGCGCCACGAGGACTGGAATCCAGAAGGGACCTTCGGTGGTGAAGAACGCCCCGATAGCGCCTGCGAGTGCGAGTCCACCGTAGAGAACGGAGAACACAAGGGCTACGGCGGACCGGGGAAGCCATCGGCCGCGAACGAGGTCCGTCGAGAAGATCTTCACGGGACGCCGGGCGAGGAAGATGCCGAGAGCGGCGGCCGAGATCTCCCACGCCGTCGCAGAGTGGGCGACGAGCAAGCCGAGGATGATCGGCTCGAGGGTGAACCCCCACCCGCCATGCTCGGTCGGCAGAGCGATCGATCGGATCCGCGGACGCTGCGACAGCGTCGGTGAGGACCCGTCTGCGGCGTATTCAAGCTCGGTGAAGTCTCTGGTCTCGGTCACCCCGCAATGCTATGCCGAGCCATGTTCGACAGCGTGTCGGCGGGTTGAGTAGATCAGTAGATCAGTAACAGGAGAGGAGACGGGAGACATGGAATTCCGGAGTCGCGAGCCGAATGACTCGGAGACTGATCTACTGCTCTACTGATCTACTGCCCGCGTACACTCCCTTTCCATGAAGATCACTCTTCTCGGCACCGGGGGACCTCGGCCTGATCCCGCGCGACAGGGGCCGGCGACGCTGGTGGAGGCCGCGGGTCTGCGGCTGTTGTTCGACGCCGGTCGGGGCGTTGCGACCCAGTTGGTTCGTGCCGGCGTGGGGCCGCAAGACCTCGACGCCGTGTTTCTTACCCACCACCACTTCGACCACATCGGTGGCCTCGGCGATCTGCTCATGGCAGCGTGGAACAACGGCCGCACGAAACCCCTCAATGTGTACGGACCTCACGGTACGCGCAACATCATCGACTCCTTGTTCACCCGGATCTACGCGTCCGACATCCGATTCAGGATCCGGGAAGCAGAGAGATTGAACACGCCGATCCCTCATCCAGCAGACGTGTTCCGCTCCTTCGACATCGAGACCGGTGTCATCGAGCCGAACCCACAGATCAGAGTGGAGGCAGGATCCGTGGAACACGGGAGCCACGCCCTTGAACTCGACGAGGACGAATGGAACGCCGTCGGGTATCGGATCGAAGGAGACGATCGGGCCATCGCCATCGCTGGGGATGCCGTCGCGGGTCGTGATCTTGGACGACTCGCTCTCGATGCCGATGCTCTTGTCATCTGCGCGTATCTGGCCGGCGATGAGATCGTTGACGATGAAGATCGGTTCCTCGCTGAGTACATCCTCGCCGGTGCCCCGCAGGCAGCACAGATCGCGATCGATGCCGGCGTGCGCCAACTCGTTCTCACCCACATACGGCAGAAGTCGGCGGACTCACTCGAGGCGATGGCCCACGAGGTGCGCAAGGTCTACGGCGGTGATCTTGTCATCGGCGAAGACCTGCTGGCGATCGAGGTGTAGCCGCTGCGCCCGTGGATGAGAGATTGCTGCCGCTATTCAGGCACTTCACGTACTCTGGCGTTGCGCCACCGGCGCATGTTCTCGATATCCATTGAGCCAACGAGGTAACACCAGATGAAACGAACCATCAGTTCCATACTCGCCCTCGCCATGATCGCAGCACTGCTTGCGATCTTCGCAGGTGCCGCGAACGCACAGGTAACGGAGCCATCAGGCCAGATTGCCGTCATCAACGGTGCAAGCACCGATCCTGTCACCGTCACCATCGGAGCAGACTCCCTGTCCGGCGTCGCATATGCCGCAGATGCCGTGTCCACAATCGTCCCTGAGGGGAACTACGACGTTGTCTTCACCGATAGCGCGGGCGATTCTTCGGTGAACACGGCAGTCGGCGGTCCGAGCGCACAGACCCTGGTCTCCACCAACGGCGCACTGGCGATCCTCGGCTATCCCGTGGCTATGGCTCCGATCGATGCCGGCATGGCGAAGGTGATCGTTTGGAACACCACCGACGCCGTGGTATCGCTCACGATCGATGGAGGCGCTCCCGTCGACGTTGCGCCGAAAGCCGAGGGGCCGACCCTGATGGTCGCTGATGGCGCCGGCGTCGCGATCGACATCGACGGAGTGCCGAAGAACGTGGCGACACCGGCTGGCTCCTACACCGACGTGTTCGCCGTTAATGACGGAACAACTACAGCGATCGCTCTTGCGATCATCCCTTCGATCACCGATCTCATCGCCTCTCTCACTCCCGCGACCACAACAACCACAACGACCACTGCGCCTCCTGCCGGTGTCACGGTGCCCGACGTTGTTGGGCAGACCGAGGACGACGCGACCAGCGCTATCACCGATCTCGGGCTCGTGGCGGCGACGACCGAAGCCGCAGATGACAAGATCGCCAAGGGGATCGTCATTTCCCAAGATCCGGCCGGCGGAACAGACACGGCAGACGGCTCAAAGGTCAACATCGTCGTCTCCACCGGATCCGAGGAGCCTGTGACCGTACCGGTACCTGATGTCTCTGGGATGTCGGCCGCCGACGCGCAGACTGCGCTCGAAGACGCCGGCTTCACCGTCACGACCCAGGAACAAGACAGCGAGACCGTCGAAGCCGGACTTGTCATCGAAACCAACCCATCCGCAGGGACCGAAGTCGCAGCGGGGACCGAAGTCAAGATGATCGTCTCAACCGGCTTCGGAGACATCGTCGTACCCGACTTCGCCGGGATGACGGTCGATGATGCGACCAAGGCAGCGGAGGACGCCGGCCTGACGATCAAGTTCGTTGAGGATGCCGACCATCCGGACCCGGAAGGCGTCGTCGTCTCTCAGGATCCCACGGGAGGAACGACGGTCGAAGAGGGCACCGAGGTTGTCGCCCAGTTGAGTCCGGCGATCGACGACGCATGGGTGATCCTCACGCTGAGTCCTAATCGGGTCCTGACCGTCTCGGGAATCAACTTCCAACCAGGCTCGACCGTCGATCTCACCGTGCTCGAGACCGACAAGGACACCAAGGAGACCGTTCAGAACGACGGTTCCTGGTCCGCGACGGCCGACCTTTCCGACGTTCAGAATGAGGCAGAGTTGCTCCTGGTCACGGGCACGGGCGCCGACGGGAGTGCCTACGAGGCCACGTTCAAGATCCCGGCCGCCGGCGAGTCCACGGATGAGCCGACCGACGAGGTTCCGACTGAGGAAGAGAGCAGCGGTACCCCGGTGTGGGTCTGGCTCGTTCTCGGCCTCCTGGTGGTCGGGATCATCGCACTCGGCATCAAGATGTTCGCCGGTGGCGACGATGCACCCGGTACCGACGGTGACGACACGCCGGAGACAGACGCAGAGACAACAGAGACCAGCTAACGCACGAGACCATC
>JAUXCV010000122.1 GCA_030618675.1 Acidimicrobiia bacterium
CTCTCGTTGGTTCCTCACTTCGCGAGTCGAACCTCGGCCGTCGCTTCGGCATCTCGGTGCTCCAGATCGAGCCTCATCCCGGGGAGCCGAACCTGATCGAGCAGACGCTCCCCACTCCGTTTCGCGAACGCATGGAGGCCATGACGACCGACCCGCCGGCGCTCCCCGACCCCGATCAGACGATCAACTACAACGACGTCCTCATCGTCAGCGGAACGCCCGCACAGGTCCACGAACTCGAAGTGTCCATGCAACTCGGCGTGCTTCCGGTCGACGATGCCGGACAGGAGCTCGAAGATCTGCTCTCGCAGGAGATCGGCATCGCAGAAGTGCTGCTCACACCGCGTTCCTCGTACATCGGCCGAGTCGTCTCCGAGGGCGCCGTCGGCAGAACGTTCGGCGTCGTGGTCCTCGGACTCCGACGCGGTGACCAGGTGCTTCCGACCACAGAGCCGCTCAGGTTCGGAGATGCCCTGCTCGTTCGGGGGACGTGGAAGACGATCAAGACGATCGCCGACGAGCAGCGCAACTTCGTCGTGGTCGGCCAGCCGGAGGAGATCGCCTCTCAGGTCACCGAACTGAACGCGAAGTCGTGGCTCTCGATCGGCATCCTCGTGGCGATGGTGGCACTGATGGTGACCGGGCTGGTCCCCGTGGTGATCGCAGCGATGCTGGCCTCGGGGGCGATGCTTCTGACCGGGTGTCTGACGAGGACCCAGGCCTACCGGGCGATCTCGTGGTCCACGGTGATCCTCATCGCCGCCATGATCCCGATGGCGGTTGCACTCGAGAGCACGGGCGGGGCTCAACTCATCGCAGACGGATTGGTCGACACGGTCGGGAGCCTCGGTCCCGTGCCGCTTCTCGCGGGGATCTTCCTCGTCACGACGGCCTTCAGCCAGGTGATCAGCAACACGGCCGCTGCGGTGCTGATGGTGCCGATCGTCCTGGGTGCCGCTGCCGGACTGGGCATCAGCCCCCACCCGCTCATGATGGGACTCGCCGTTGGTGCGTCGTCGGCATTCCTCACCCCGATCGGCACAGCCCCGAACCTCATGGTGATGGCCCCGGGCGGCTACCGATTCACCGACTACGCCAAGGTCGGCGCCCCATTGCTCGCCCTCTTCCTCGCTGTCAGCCTCATCCTCATCCCCATCTTCTGGCCTTTCTAGCCGAGCGCTTCCCATGGACTTGGCTTCGCCTACGAGAGAGGACATACTCAAACCATGGAGTACCGGCACACACAGTGGGGATACACGGCGCTACCGACGATCCTCTTCTTCGCAGTGATGGTCCCGATCGCAGCAGCCGATGACGACGTGTCGGTCACGCTCAACGTCGCGATGGTTGCGTTCACCGTTGTGCTGCTCGCCGTCGTCCTCCTCTTCAGCCGGCTGGAAGTGACGGTGAGCGATGGGCGGATCGTCACCGCGTTCGGCTTCGGTCGTCCGCATCGGGAGATCGAACTCGCCGACGTCACGGCCGTCCGACAGGTGCGCAACGCGTGGATACAGGGGTGGGGCATCCGCAAGATCACCGGTGGCTGGATGTACAACGTGTGGGGTCTCGAAGCCGTCGAGGTGGAACTCTCAACCGACAGCGTGTTCAGAATCGGGACCAACGATCCCGAGAACCTCCTTGCCGCGATCTCTCTCCAGATCAAGCGGTAGCCGAGTCCCGCCGGACGATTGGCGCTTCTTCGCACAGGCCGTTCTGCTCATCCGCTGATGTGATCGAGTTCCGGCATTGCAGACCGGTCGCTACGGAGACAGTTCGGTCGACCCGACGGATCGTGCCGCCTGCTCGGCTCCACTCTGCATCGCCGCCGGGAGGTCCCGGTCTTGCAACCAGGTCACCGCGAATCCTGCAAAGAAGGCATCTCCAGAACCGTTTGTGTCAACAACGACGGGCACAGGCACCGCCGGCACATCCACCCAACCATCGTCCGCGGTGAGTCCCGAAGCCCCGTCGGCGCCGTGTGTGCAGACCGCAACGGTCGCCCCCTTCTCGACACGCTCCTCGAGAAAGCCTCGCCAGTCATCCATCGCCACAGAACTCATGAACAGATAGTCGGCCGCGTCGATGAACTCACGGTGATGTGGGTTGTCGCCGTCGTAGTCGTGGATGTCGACCCACAGGTGCTTGGCGGCTTCGGCCACCACGGGCAGAAATGCCCTGCAGTGGTCGTGAATGATCACCGAGACGAGGTCGGCTCTCTCGATGGCGTCACGGACGGGGAAAGGATCGACATCGAACGAATGAGACCCGGCGTTCGCGAAGATCGAGATACGGTCGCCGTCGGCATCCATCAGATTGATGTGGCGTGCAGTGCCGAGCGGATCGATCTGGCCGATGAATTCGATCCCGCGTCGATCCATTTCGGTGCGAACTCGAGCTCCCGCCTCATCGTCTCCAACGAGTGCCCAGAGTGTGACGTCTGCCCCGAGTGATCGCAGGTTCATCGCCTTTCCTGCCCCCGACGACCCGACGGCCTCGTGCGTGCCGGCTGCGAAGATCGTCTGCGGCTCCGGGTTGGGGAACCGGTCGATGTTCACCATCGTATTCCATGCGACGCCGCCCAGGATCACCGCTCTCATCGTTGCTCCTCACAGTTCGGAGGCGACACCGTACCCCGACGCATCGCGATCGATGCCGGCGACGCCGGGATCCCGACAATCCCCACCCAACCGATTCACTCCGTTGACAGATGCCTTCCGGTCACGGTCGCGTGGGCGGGCAACTCGGAGCGTCAGGAGTCCTTCTGAGCTGCCGCGTGTCCTCGCCGGCGTGAGCCGGGGGGTGCAGGACGGAAACCCGCGGCGACCACGATGATCGCCGGGATGGCGCCGATCAGGCAGCCGATCCCCGGCCCTTTCGAGTCCAGTGGCCCTCCGAACTGTGGGCTGGTGAGGCCGCCCTGCGCCCCTGCGAACCCAGGGTTCGCAGAGCACATCTGGACCCGACGGACGTCAGTCGCGTCGGGTCTCGGATAGCACTTCTCCGTCCGGAGCCCGGACCCGGACGATCATCGACATCTGGCCCGGCAGGCTGTGCGTGGCGCACGCGAAGCAGGGGTCGTATGCTCGAAACGCCATCTCGATCTTGTTCAAGACCCCCTCGGTCACCTCGGTGCCCGCAGTGATGAGACCCTGGGCGGCCTTCTTGATCGACATGCTGATCGGACCGTGGTTGTTCGTCGTTCCGACGACCAGATTGACCTTCTCGAGGATGCCCCGCTCGTCGGTGACGTAGTGGTGGGTCAGGGTGCCCCTCGGCGCCTCGAGCGATGCGATGCCCTCAGTCGGTGTCTCGGTCGGAACCGTCCGGATGTGCGGACTCAAGATCTCGTCATCGAGGGCGAGTTCCATCGTTCTCTCTGCAGCGTTGACGAGTTCGACCACACGCGCCCAATGTGTGGCAAGCGTCTGGTGGACGGGAATACTGCCGCTGCTATCGCCGGTGAGCGTCTCGAAGTAGCGCTCGTACTCGGCCTGGGCGAGCGGCGTTGTCATGCCGTCGGCGACATTCAGCCGTGACAGCGGACTCGCTCGATAGAGGCCGCTGTCTGAACCCTCCTCGAAACCGTGCCAGCCCTTCACCTTCAAGTACGGGAACTTGAGATAGGTCCAGGGTTCCACGTGCTCGGCGATGTGGTCGAGATAGTCCCGGGGATGGTACTTGACCACTTCGGCACCGTCGGGGTCGACGACCCGGACCATCCCGTCGTAGATGTTGGGCCGGTTGTTCTCGTCAACGGTGCCCATGGAGTGGAACCTGTGGGTGTAGGTGTCCGAGAGGATCATCTCGAGGTAGTCCGGATTGGCGAGGACGACGTCGTTGAGGATGTCGATGGTGAACTTCGCCGCCTCCAGGAGCGTCCCGGCCCGATCGATGATCTCCCTTCGCTCCTCCTCGGTCACGCCTTTGGTCACTCCGCCGGGGATGGCGGTCACCATGTGGATCGTCTTGCCGCCGAGGATCTTCACGATGTCGTGGGCCGCCGCCCGCGCTCCGATGACGACCTTGCCCGTGTCGATCCCGAGCTTGTGCATCATGCCCAGGATGTTCCGTTCCGCCGGCGGGGACTCGGGTCCCATCACGAAGTCGGGTCCTCCCAGGATGAAGAAGTGGGTGAGGTGATCTCCGGCGAAGAAGGCCGAGTACAGAAGTTCCCGCAGCTTGCGCGCTGCCGAAGGGATCTCCACATGGAAGGTGTCGTCGCACGTCTTGGCTGCCACGATGTGATGGGCCTCGCTGCAGACGCCGCATATCCGCGAGGTGATGCGCGGCATCTCCTCGACCGGCCTGCCGACGCAGAACGCCTCGAAACCCCGCAACTCGGGGACGATGAAGAAGCAGTCGGCCACTTCCCCGTCATCGTCGAGGAAGATGTCGATCTTCCCGTGGCCCTCGAGCCTGGTGATCGGATCGATCAGGATCCGTTTCATGACCGCACCTCCGTCGGCTCGGACTCCCGGAGCGAGGTATCGATGGTGACTCTTCCCAGCGTCGCTCGAGCCATGGAGAACCGGTAGAACGTTCCGACGGGATCGACGATGCCGTCGAGAATGCGGTCGATCTCCTCTGGGTCCTGGGAGTCGATGACCGATGCAAGAGCGGCGACCATCTTCGTCCCCTGATCCTTGGAGTTGGGAGCCGGGCCGTAGCATCCGCGACACGGCACGCCGACCGACACACACAGACCCCCACAGCCGCTGCGGGTCGCCGGACCCAGACAGAGGATCCCCTGGTCGAGCAGGCACTTGCCGGGTTCAGGGATGATCTCGTGCGGCCTCACGAACCCCGTGATCTCCTTCTCCTCGCGCTCGAGGGGGCATTCGTCGCAGCACGTCTTCTCCCCTGCGCCGAGCACGGTTCCCTTCGGCGGAAGAGGCTTGCCGTTGCTGAGGATGTCGATCACCGTTTCGAGGACCGCCCAGATCTGGTGAGCCTGGGGCGGACAGCCGGGAACGGAGTAATCGACGTCGACAACCTGATCGAGGGTACGCACCGTCTCCCAGAACGCAGGAAGCTCGAGCACGCCGACCGGCATCTCAGTCCTTTCCTGAGGACGAACGTCGTCAGGATTCACCGTCGAAGGAGAGTCTCGATAGATCCAGTCCAGGGTCGCTTGGCGGGTGGTCGTGTTGGACAGCGCGGGAATGCACCCCTCCGAGGCGCAGGAGCCGAAAGCCACGAGCACCGTCGACTTGGCGCGGAGGAGCTTCGCCATGTACTCGTTGTCGGAGTTGCGGATCGCGCCGTTGAACAGGCACAGGGTGATCTCGCCGTCCTCCATCGCCTCGACGTCCTTGATCTTGAAGTCCACGGCGACGGGCCAGAACACGATGTCGAACGCGGCGTCGACATCGAGGATCTTCTCCTTGATGTCGAGGACCGCTATCTCGCATCCGCCGCACGACGAAGCCCAGTAGAGGGCGAGGTTCGGCTTGGTCGGTGCCTCGACGGGTGTGTCAACTTCGATCTCAGCTTCGATAGTCATGTCTCCAACCTCAGTTGTCCGAGACTTCGCATCTCGCGAGCCATGTCGTTGGCGGTCTCCGCCCATTGGTCACCTTCGCTGGCAGAGACCCATACGA
>JAUXCV010000371.1 GCA_030618675.1 Acidimicrobiia bacterium
GAGCATCCGGCCGACCGGGGCACCCGAAACGCGTTCCGCAGTGTCCTCGATCGTTTGACCACCCTTGGAGCCACCATCGAGACCATCGACGAACCCGCCCTCGGGATCACCAGGGCCGCCGCCAACGCTGCAGCCGCCGAGGTGTACCGGGTTCATCAGGAACGCTGGGAGAGAGATCCCGACACGTACGGCACCGACGTCGCCGCCCGGATCCGGAGAGCGAAGACCGTCGGTCTCGAAACGGCCATCGACGCCATAGCCTGGGACGCCGGCGTCCGCCACGCCCTCCAACGCATCTTCACCCGGTTCGACGTTCTTGCTACGCCCACCGTCGGTGGTACAAGGAAGGTCATCGGCGAAGACGACATGGACATCGACGGAGAACGCATCTTCCACCGGGCCGTCATCGCTCAGTACACCTGGCCGGTGAATCGCGCCGGCAACCCCGCTCTTGCCTTGCCCATTGAGAGCGATGGGACGCCGCCGGCGAGCCTCCAGTTGATCGGCCCCCAATGGGGCGAAGCCGACCTCCTGGCGATCGGCCTCGGCCTAGAAGAAGCCGGCATCGTGAAGACCGAACAACCCCCAAAATTCTTCGCCTGAAACCTCCGGCATCCTGGAGCTCCCCAGCGCCGGGAACCCCGTTTCTCCCGTCCCACCAGCTTGCTGGGGGGACGCGGCGCCCTGGCGCCGCAGGGGGGCGTTTGGGAGCCCTAACCATGACGATGAGGTCACACCACCACAACACTCCGCTACTCCGCTACCCGGCTACCCAGCTACTCCTGTCCTGAGCCGAAGAGCACCATCCAGTCGCTCATTCTGTGCGCGTCACGCGGTCGACTGGAACAGGATCCGAACGGCATAGACTTGACGATCGAGCACGGGGGACGGACCAAGCCGGAACCCCCCAGACGCAACCAGGAGCAGAGCACCGTGTCATCAGACACCGAGACCAACGCACCGCCCGCACCGAAGAAGATCGATCGGGTCGTCATCCGCTTCGCCGGAGACTCCGGCGATGGCATGCAGTTGGCCGGAACCCAGTTCACAGCCAGTTCGGCGATGTTCGGCAACGACCTCGCGACGCTGCCGAACTACCCCTCCGAAATCCGCGCACCCGCCGGCACGATCGCCGGTGTCTCGTCCTTCCAGGTGCACATCGCCGACTGGGACATCCTCACTCCGGGAGATCACCCCGACTGCCTGATCGCCATGAATCCGGCGGCACTGAAGGCGAACCTCGACGACTGCGAACCGGGGGCGCTCATCATCGCCAACCGCGATGCCTTCAACGAGCGGAACCTGGCCAAAGCCGGATATGAGGAGAACCCGCTCAAGGACGGGTCGCTGAGCGGCTACCACGTGATGACCGCTCCGATGGAGGAGTTGACCAAGCAGGCGCTCGTCGGGACCGGCGTGAAGGGTCGTGCGGTCCTTCGTTCCAAGAACTTCTTCGCTCTCGGCCTCATGTCGTGGATGTACACCCGTCCGCTCGAACCGATTCAGGATTGGATCATCGGCAAGTTCGGTGACGGCAGTCCCGTCGCCGCGGCCAACAGAGCGGCGTTGCTCGCCGGATACAACTACGGCATCACCACCGAGGAATTCCACCACACTTTCGAGGTGAAGGCCGCCTCTCTCCCGAAGGGTGAGTACACCAATGTCACCGGCAACGTCGCCCTCGCATGGGGCCTCATCGCCGGCGCACGGGCAGCGAACCTGCCGCTCTTCCTCGGTTCCTATCCGATTACGCCGGCAACGTCGATCCTTGAGGAACTTGCAAAGCAGAAGCACTTCGGTGTCAAGACGTTCCAGGCCGAGGACGAGATCGCAGGTGTCGGGACCGCCGTCGGTGCTGCCTTCGCCGGCAGCCTCGCCGCGACCACGACCTCCGGCCCGGGCCTCGCTCTCAAGTCTGAGATGATCAGCCTTGCGTTCATCATGGAACTCCCGCTCATCGTGATCGATGTGCAGCGCGCCGGGCCGTCGGCCGGTATGCCGACCAGGGTTGAACAGTCCGATCTGCTGTTCGCCATGTACGGTCGCCACGGTGAGGCACCGCTCCCGATACTCGCCGCTGGTTCACCGTCGGATGCGTTCTCGACCGCCATCGAAGCGGCCCGTATTGCAACGAAGTACATGACGCCGGTGATCGTTCTCTCCGACGGGTACATCGCCAACTCCTCGGAACCCTGGCTGATCCCGGACGTTGAAACGTTGCCGGAATTCCCGGTGACGCAGGCGACCGAACCGAATGACGGCGACGCCTTCCTCCC
>JAUXCV010000407.1 GCA_030618675.1 Acidimicrobiia bacterium
CGGGGATCTCTCCGAGGAACCGGCTCGGACCGTTGTACTGCGACTGTCCCCAGAGATTCCGATTCCACGCACGGGTGAGGAAGAGCCGTTGCTCGGCCCTCGTGATCCCGACGTAGCAGAGACGACGCTCCTCCTCGAGTTCGGTGGGGTTCCCAAGTGACCGGAAATGGGGGAAGACGCCATCCTCCATGCCTGTGATGAACACGACGGGAAACTCGAGGCCCTTCGCGTTGTGGAGCGTCATCAAGGTCGCCAGTTCCCGGTCTTCGTACGAGTCGATGTCGGCGACGAGGCTGATCGCTTCGAGAAAGAGTGCGAGCTTGGTCATGGCGTCGAGATCGGCCCACTCTGCGGGACCCATCGAGTCCGGGCCGAGTTCTTCGAATTCGGCAAGCGCCGACGCGAGTTCCTTCAAGTTCTCTTCCCGACCCATCGACTCGATCGTTCGATCCGCTCGAACCATGTCGAGGTACCCGGTCTGGTCGAGGACGGCCTCGATCGCTGCCGCCGGCCCATCTTCGGCTCGCTCGCCGAGATGATCCATGAGAGCCACGAATTCGGCGATGGATCGTTGGGCTCGCGCCGTCAGACGCGGATTCTCGTCGACACGGCGAAGCGCCTCGAAGAAGCCGATCCCCTGGGCCTCAGCGAAGCGGTCGACATGCGCAACACTCGTATTGCCGATCGCCCGCTTCGGCATGTTGATGATCCGCTTCAACGCCACCTGGTCATCCGGGTTCACGACGCTGCGCAAATAGGCGAGAGCGTCTTTGACCTCGCGTCGGTCGTAGTACTTCAGACCACCGACAACCTGATAGGGGACGCCGTAGCGAACGAAAACCTCTTCGACCGCGCGGCTCTGAGCGTTGGTGCGGTAGAAGACGGCGATATCGGAGAGAGCCACACCTTTGTCTTCGAGATCCCGAACCCTCTTGGCGATGAACGCTGCCTCGGCCTGTTCGTCTTGCGCCTCGTGGGTGACGATCAGTTCGCCGGTGCCTTCATCGGTCCAGAGGCGTTTCGGTTTCCTGGAGTCGTTGTTCGAGATCACGGCATTGGCCGCGTCGAGGATCGTCTGGGTCGACCGGTAGTTCTGCTCGAGCAGGATCACCGTCGCGTCGTCGTAGTCCTTCTCGAAATCCAGGATGTTGCGCATGTCGGCGCCGCGGAAGGCATAGACCGACTGGTCGGAGTCACCGACGACGAACACGTTGCGGTGC
This sequence comes from Acidimicrobiia bacterium, assembly GCA_030618675.1. Taxonomy (GTDB): domain Bacteria; phylum Actinomycetota; class Acidimicrobiia; order Spongiisociales; family UBA5794; genus JAHEEL01. The sequence goes on from JAUXCV010000407.1 coordinate 1,221, forward strand.
TTCGCTGCGAGCAACTTGACGAGCATGTACTGGGCGCGGTTCGTGTCCTGATACTCGTCGACCATCAGATACTGGAATCTCTGTTGCCAGGACTCCAGAACGTCGGGGAACGCCTGGAAGATCTCAACCGTGAGCATCAGGATGTCGTCGAAATCAACAGCCGACGCCGCGACAAGGCGCTGCTGATACAGCCGGTAGATGTCGGAAGCCTTCTCGTGGTAGAACCCTTCTCCACCGTCGGAGAACGTCTCGTAGTCGATGAGTTCGTTCTTGGCGTTCGAGATGGAAGCCCGAATGGCTTTGGGCGGGAACTGTTTCGGGTCGAGATCGAGATCGCGGATGCACATCTTGACCAGTCGCACCGAGTCGGCATCGTCGTAGATCGAGAACGATGAGCGGTACCCCAGACGCTCAACTTCTCTGCGGAGGATGCGGACGCACGCGCTGTGGAACGTCGACACCCACATGCCGTCTGCAACTCCGCCGACGAGGCTCGCCACGCGGTCCCTCATCTCGCTCGCAGCCTTGTTCGTGAACGTGATCGCCAGGATCGAGTACGGCGAGACGCCGAGATCTCGGATCAGGTGGGCGATGCGGTGAGTGAGGACCCGGGTTTTGCCCGACCCGGCGCCTGCCACCACCAGAACAGGTCCCTCGGTCGCCGCAACGGCATGGCGCTGCGACGGGTTCAGGCCTGCAAGAAGAGGAGAATCGGGCATGGGGGTGCGATTGTACCGGGACCCCGTAACGGAACTACACGGGGGTCAGACAACAGGCAACAGACAACAGACAACAGACAACAGACAACAGACAACA
>JAUXCV010000367.1 GCA_030618675.1 Acidimicrobiia bacterium
GGAGATGCGGGTTCGCGCTGTTTCGCCGATGACGTGAAGTCGGCTCATCTGCCGCAGATCAGCCTTCGAGCGCCGACGGTTCGTCGTCGAAGATCGCGAGGATCGTGCTGAACCCGGACACGTCGAAGACCTCTCGAACCTCTGGATTCAGCCCGAACAGCCTCAACGAACCCGACGACCCGATGTTCTTGGCCGTGGCGAGCAAAACGCGCAGCCCGGCGCTCGAGACGAAATCAACCGAACTGAAATCCGCGATGATGAGTTCTCGCCCATCATCCACAAGGACATCAAAATGGGCCAGCGCGTCGGTCGCCGTCGAGGTATCCAGACGTCCATCGAAACGGACGATCACAGCGTCCCCCACATCGTAATTCGCGATCTTCATGCAAAGTCCTTCCTTGGTTGCTTCCTCTTGCCCTTGCCGTTCCCACCCCCACCGCCAACTACGAGTCTGCTGCGACTCCTATCTCCCGATGCCCCGAGCAATAGCGTTCAATCGCTTCCTTCCTCCGGATCGTTCGCGACGTCTGGTTCGAGGTACTTCGTGACGGTTACGACATTGCGTCCACCTCTGCGCGTGTAGTCGATCTCATCCATGACCGTTCGAACCAGGTGGATACCGAGTCCACCGACATCTCGCTCCTCGAGCGAGGCCTGGACATCGGGAGCGTTCAGGCCGAAGGGATTGAAAGGCGCGCCGTTGTCGCTGATCGTCAGGACCAAACGCTTTGGTGTCAGATCCGCGTGGACCTCGATGGTCTGGGACTCGTCCCCGGTGAATCCCTCGTCCCCGTATGCATACGAGGCAACATTGTTGATCAGATCATCGAGAACGAGCAGAACTTGACGTCGCACGGTGTCGTCGAGAGTGTTCTCGCCGGCGAATGCCTCGAATCTCTCCAACACGGTATCGATCTCGTCAAGACTCGCAGGAATCGTCAGCCTGAGCTCCACGGCCTCGGAATCGAATCCTCGATAGGTCATCGCTAGAACGGTGATGTCATCGGATTGATCAGCTAGGGCGCGATGCTTGGCCACGGCTTCATTGATCAGATCCACGACCTCTTCGGGAGAATCAAACTCCGCATCGTCGACCAGGGACTCAAGAGCCGCATCTGAGAACTGCACGTAATCGACATCCATCGCTTCGGTGACACCATCGGTGAAGAGAACCGCACTGTCGCCCGGCTCGAGCACCAGCTCGGAGCTGCCGAACGCGATACCTTCCATCGCACCCGCCACGGGACCGTGACGATCATCAAGCACGATGATCGAACCGTCGACCTTCTTGATAAACGGCGGATTGTGGCCTGCGTTGGTGTAGACCATCCGTCCGGTGCGCGTGTCGAGTATGGCGATGAACAGCGTCACGAACATCGATGATTCGTTGTCCTCGGAAAGCTCGTCGTTGACGTGAGTAATGATGCTGGCCACGTTCGCATCGCTGAGCGCCTGCGATTTGATGGCGGTCTTGCTGACCGCCATGAAGAGCGCCGCAGGCACGCCCTTGTCGGAAACATCACCTACCAGAAAGCAGAGGTGGTCCTCGTCGATCAGGAAAAAGTCGTAGAGATCACCTCCGACCTCTCTGGCGGGCTCGAGCGTGGCATACACCACGAAGTCGTCGCGATCGGGAAATGCCGGGAAATGTCGCGGAAGCATGCTCATCTGGATGTCCCGACCGATGTTCAGCTCACCCTCCATCCGAAGATTCGCGGCCTGCAACCGGGCTTCGAGCTCTCTGCGCTCGGTGACGTCGATCCCGATACTCAGAATCTCGGTGATGTTGTTCTCGGCGTCGAGGACCGCGCGGTTGCGGAAAGCTATCCAGAGCGGGGTGCCGTCTTTCTTGCGGCACTCGAGTTCCGATGCCAAGTCTTGTTCCGAGTCTGCGACTAACTTCTCGCTGGCCTTCAACCACGTGGCCCGAATCGCTTCGTCGTCGGCGACGATCGTGTCGAACGCGTTGCTGCCCACGATCTCGCTCTCGTCGTACGCGAACAGGCGTAACCCGAATGAGTTCATGGCGGTGATCACGCCGTCCAGTCGCCAGCGTTCGATGATCGTCTCGCTGTTCTCCAGCTGCTCGAGTGCCAGTGCCAGTTCACCGGTTCGCTCTCGGACCGTCTGCTCGAGAACGTCCTTGGAGGCCTCAAGTGCTTCATTCTTCGCTTGAATCCCCGCGAGCAATTCATCGCGCGATTGCTCCCTCACGATCAATCGGCATCGGCTCACGATTGGAGCATCGATCGCGTCGCCGTCGACCCGTATGAAGGCGGCCATCGTGGCCCCGCGCACAGTGACGTCATCGACGAAGGGTCGGA
>JAUXCV010000213.1 GCA_030618675.1 Acidimicrobiia bacterium
CCTCGGAATCGGGTTCTCTTTCGGTCTGGCCGTCCGGGCCGTCGTCCGGCGCCGGCCTCGATCCTCCGGCCACGGTGACGATGAGGCGGTCCTTGCGGAACTCACATCGCTGGGACTCAGCGCCGGGCTTACCTTCTCAGCGGCAGCCAACGCCGCGACAACTTCGGTTTCGGGCGAAGCATCCGCCCGTCTCCGTCAATCGATTCGCGCCGGGGGAAGGGGGGACACCGGAGCGGTAGCCGACCAGGGTCTCATGGTCGTGGTCCGTCGAGCGCTGTCGACCGGCGCCCCACTGCAGTCCGCGGTCTCCGGATACGCCACGACCCTCCGCAAAGAGGAAAGATCCCGGGAACTCACTGCAGCGAGACGCCTTCCGGTCAAGCTGCTCTTCCCACTGGCACTGCTGATCCTTCCCGGGTTCCTGATCCTCACGATCGGGCCTGCCGTTCTCGGCAGCCTCGAACGTCTCGGCCTCTGACCCAGCTTCCCACCGACCCGGCCGGACGCCGGAAGACGAAAGGAATCCCTATGCGAACGATCTTCATCGACGAGCGCGGTCAAGCGACCGCGGAGTACGCCCTCGTCATCGTCGCCGCAGCAGCGATCGCTCTGGCCCTGATCATCTGGGCTACATCGACCGACCTGCTCCCATCCTTCTTCTCGACCGTACTCAAGAAGGTCACGTCCGCCGCGAAAGGGGCACCACTCGGGTGACCCAACGAGGCAGCGCCGTGGTCGAGTTCGCTCTCGTCGTGCCTCTCGTACTTGCCCTCGTTCTCGGGCTCGTCGAGGTTGCGCTCGTTGCCCGGAGTCAGATGGAAGTGGTCAACGCTGCGCGTGAAGGCGCTCGCCAGGCCGCGGCGTCGCCGGATCCATCCGATGCCGTACGTGCGGCGAGGGCTTCGCTCGGCGAGGCCGGGCCATCCGCTCAGGTGTCGGTACGAAGGCCCGACGTGGTCGGGCGCCTCGCCGAGGTTCGGGTGACGCTGCCGTATCGCGTGGCTGCACCGTTCTTCGGCGGGGTAGGCGTCGAGATTACGGCGAAGGCCGTCATGCGAGTAGAGCGGTGAGACGCGAGCGGGGATCGGCAGCGGTTCTGCTTCTGGCGGTCGCCGGCCTTGTGCTCGTGCTGGCCCTCGGTGTAGCGGATGCCGGAATCGCTTTCTCGGCGCGGCTCCAGACGGCGGCCGCGGCCGATGCCGCAGCTCTTGCTGCCGCGCCCGTGACGTTTCGACCCTTCGGCGCAACGGGCACCCCTGTCGCCGAAGCCCGACGCCTCGCGCGGGCGAACGGTGCCGTACTCGTCCACTGTGCGTGTTCCATCGATCGCACGTGGCGACCTCGCGTCGTCCAGGTCGTCGTCGAACGACGTGTCTCACTCCTCGGACTCGGTGCGATCACGGTCCGTGCCTCCAGCCGCGCCGAGTTCGCCCCGGCAGCATTGCTGGATGGAGACATATGAGGCTCTTCGGATTTCAGCGGGGTGTGGCGAAGAAGCCGGTAGTGAGTCGGATGAAGCTTTGGAACGTCGCACGTGGCCGTACGTATGACGTAGTACGACTCGGAGGTCTTGTAGACGGGGAATCCTCTCGGGATCTACGCGAGCGCCCTGAGCAACGCAAAGACTCAATCACGAATCTCACAAGGTGGATGTCTCCCTCCTGATCCGGGGTCGTACTACGTCATACGTAGGGCGTACTACTGCCTGTCATCTCCCTGGCTCAAGCCGACCCCGCTGAAATGCGAAGAACCACATATGAGATACAAATGGTCATGGTTCGAACACAAGTCCTCGTGCAACGCGGCGATGATCTCGTTCTGCGTCTCGACGCCGCAGCGACGATCCAGATAGACAAGGCCCTCCGCTACGCCCTAGAAATCCGCTGGTAGCAGTCCGATCTACTGATCTACTGATCTACTTCTTCAAGCACCCCATCATCCGCCAGATCCGCGAGGATCTCATCGGCCTCCGGCGTGAGACGCACCACCGAGGCTGCTCCGGCACGTCCCAACGCGCCGGGAAGGACGATGTTCTCGACTTCCGCTGCATCCAGTACGTGCACGGTGGCGGCCAACTGGATGAGATCAGTCGGTGTCAGACTGGTCCACGCGTGGTCGAGCAGCACAGAGATGATCTCGGGGGCGTCGGCGATGTCGTTCATCTGGAGGAGGCGGAGCACCGCGAGCATCACAAGACCCTGGTTCGCCGAGCGTGTGAAGTCGCCTCCGGGCACACCCTTGCGGGTCCTCGAATACTCCAGCGTGCGCAGCGGGGTCAGCGTCTGTTCGCCGGCTCGGAAAGCGGGCCACCACGGCTGAGTCGGGATCGCTCTCGGCAGATCGATCGGGAGACTGCCGATGTTTCGCATGAGGTCCTCGAAACCCTTGAATCCGGTCACGACGTAGCCCTCTACCGGCAGATCCCAGGTGTCGACAACGTAGTCGACCATGACCTGGGGACCTCGTCCGGCCATCAGGGAGGTGAACTTCATCGATCCGTAGGGTGTTGAGATCCAACTGTCCCTTGGGAAGCCGGCGATCGTACCGTTCCCCTCCGATGGGTTCGCCGTGAGCAAGTGGATGCTGTCGCCCCGAAGCCGTTGCTGGTTCTCGCCGGGGCGAGCGTCGGATCCGAGGACCATGACCATTCGTGGTTCTTCGCCGTACCAGGGAGGGCCCTCGGCAGGGTCGGCGCCGACGATCTGCCATCCATCGCCTTCGTCGGCAGCGAGGAGCACATCGCCGGTATCGGTCTCGACGACGGCGATCTGCCCGCCATCGATCGTTGCGGTGGTACCGGCTATCGAAACCGTGTCTGAGATGCTCAGGGGGTTAGTCGCCAGGTGTTCAGCAAGCCCTTCGGGGAGGACGGGTGCATCGCTGCGGTCGTCTCGCTGCCACACGAGGACGGTGGCAACAGCCGCAACGAGATCGTCGGGGAGATCGCCGTCGACCGTGACCGCGTCGGTCGCTTCGGTGGTGGTCGTTGCGGGCACTTGCGATGTCACGGTTGACTCGATCGTCTCCGTTGCCCCTGAAACGGCCGTCGTTGAGTCGGGCGCGGTCTCAGTCGCGTTCGTGCACGCGCCTGCGGCCAGCACCAGAGCGATGAGAGCGGAGAGTGTTGGGATGAGATGTTTCACGATCGGGAATCGTAGAAGGGGCCTGGACGAAGTTCGTGGACTCGGGTCCGATCGTGGGGACAGGGGGACAGGGGGACAGGCAACTGGGAGATGGGTTCGGTTCGGAATCGGCACGCTCGCCATGTAAATCTATAATCATTCTGAGATCGTGCCATCGACCCTGGGAGTTATCTGTGAATCCGGAACTCTGGCTCTACATCGCCGCTGTGATGGGCGTTGCCGCTTTGGTCCTTGCGTTCGTGTACGCCCGTCAGGTGATCTCTGCCGATCCCGGTAGCGATCGGATGGTGGAGTTGATGGGAGCCATCCGACAGGGATCGATGGCGTTCCTGAAGCGGGAGTACCGTGCCATCGCGGTCTTCGTCGTCCTGATGGCGGTATTGATCATGGTGCTCCTCCCTTGGGGTTGGCCCTGGGGCGGCATCGCCTATGTCTTCGGAGCGCTGCTCTCGGCAACGGCCGGCTTCATCGGGATGCGAATAGCGACTGCAGCGAACGCACGCACCGCCGAAGCGGCTCGCCGCGGCGGTACAGCGGAGGCACTCCCGGTGGCGTTTCGGGGTGGAGCGGTCATGGGTTTCACGGTCGCCGGTCTCGGTCTACTCGGCTTCTC
>JAUXCV010000395.1 GCA_030618675.1 Acidimicrobiia bacterium
ACGAACCCCATCAGCACGGGAACGTCGGCGGCATCGGCGATACGCCAGAAGCCTGATCTCCATGCCGATCCGCCTGCCCGTGTCCCCTCGGGAGCAAGGGCGACAACCAGCGCGTCCGCCCGATCGAACGTCTCAACCAGCGTCGCAACCGGCGACCCGGCGCCTCCTGCGACGGGGATCGCTCCCCATCTGCGGAGCAGCCACCCCAGGGGACCGACGAACAGGCTCTTCTTCACGAGGATCTTCACGTTGAGGCCGAAGTGGCCGACGATCGCGAGGGAAACGAAGAAGTCCCAGTTAGACGTATGGGGATAGCCGATGAGCACGAACTTCGGCTCGTCCGGGACATGTCCCACGATGGCCCACCCCGTGAGCCGGAAGTATGTTTCGCTCAGCCACTTCACACCGCAACGATACCGGATACCACGTCTCGTCGACGATGAAGTCTTCCCGGTGGCTCGAATCCTCGGAGTGTGACCTTTGGACCCCAAGTCTCGCCGCGATGTTTCGCAACAGCCCTCTTGACCTGGACCCGTCGATGCCGGACGATGACCACGCTGCCGCATGCACTTCTCAACAATCCGATAGCATTGAGTGATAGCATATGAATATGGCTTCCATCCGTACGACCGTCACGCTCGACAGCGACCTCGCCGAACGGGCCCGCCGGCTGAACATCAACGTCTCGGCCGCTGCTCGACACGGCGTCGCCGCTGCTGTGCGAACGGCGCTCGCTGAAGCGGACCGATCCGCATATGAGCGAACGCCCGAGCAGCCGGATCCGTTCTGGGACGGTGTAGAAGCCTGGGGCGGGGAATGACCCGCGGCGAGATCTGGATGGCCAAGGTGGGTCGGAAAGCCCGGCCCGTCCTCGTGCTAACACGCCCCGAGGTGATCGATGTTCGCCTCCTCGTTGCCGTTGCGGAGATCACCACCTCAGCTCGCGGCCTCGCCGCCGAAGTCGCCCTCGACCACGCAGACGCCGGTCTCGACCGCGAATCCGTCATCAACTGCGACGGTGTCCACACGATTGCACGATCCTCGCTCACGACGCGGGTCGGGGTCGTGCGTGAGGACACCATGGACGACGTGTGCCGGGCGATCTCCTACGCCCTGGGCTGCTGAGTCGACCCGCTGCAGAGCCGTGAACGTCGAACGGGTCAGCAGTCCGTGGCATCCCGGAGGGCCCGGCACGTTTCGGCGAGCCTGACCGGCCCAAGCTTGACGACCCTCCTGCGGAAGGCCTTTCGCGGCAGCGTGTGCAGGTTGTCGAAATTGATGACGCTGTCGGTGGGGACGCCGTCTGCCCCGGGCGTGAGTTCCACTTCGGACACGACTCCCCGCCGGGTCCGAGTCAATGCGGCGACGACAACGGACCCGATGCGATCGGCGACCGGATCCCGGGTGACGATCAGGACCGGCCGATCACCGCCGGGCGTCGAGGCGAACCAGATCTCACCCCGCTGCATCGGCCCATTCCGACCAGTCTTCGGCCGGACCCCAATCGGCGATCTCCCCCAATGCCCGCTCATCGGCGGTGAGGGGCGTGTCGAGCCATGCGCCGGTGTCGTCCTCCGCTCGAAGACGCACAAGGTGTCGGTGCAGGGCCTCACGGAGAAGCTCGGAACGGTCGATTCCCAGCCGATCAGCCCACAGTGTCGCATCGGTTGCTTCCTGGTCGGCAACTCTGAAACTCAGCATTGTCATACCTCCACTCTATGTTGTATGACGTCGGTGTCAAGGCAGCGAGCGATACAGCCACAGCCTCGACTCCATCCCGCGACCGTGTCAGACGCCGGTGACACGAACCGAAACCACCGATTCCGCACGGTGAGTGACGACTCCGAACCACTCCCGGTCATGCCACATCGCGTTCTCCCAAATCCGCGTCGACGGCTCCTGCAGCGAGGTGGAACGCGCCCCCGGCGAGGTGCGATCGGTCGCATCCCGCTGGTCTCTCCCCGGCCTTCTAGCAGGGGCCGGTCGGCTGCCTGCGCAAGTCGTCGGGCTCAGAACGTCAACCATCCAAGGATCTGCTCGCGGGCCGCGGGATTCGCGAAATAGCCCGAGTGGTCCACACCTGCGTTCACTCCGAAC
>JAUXCV010000044.1 GCA_030618675.1 Acidimicrobiia bacterium
ATTCCGCTCGGAGCACCAGATCAGCCCGAAGACACCGATCGACATCACGGTCAACGATCCGGACGGCTTGGTCGAAGCGTGGTGGGCCGAGCATCTCGAGTCCCTCGCAGGCTGCACCGTTGTGCATGGCAAGCCCCCCACCGACGGCGCCGTGAGCCGGGTCATCGCCGGTACGGTCCAAGCGTTCATACCTCTCGACGGCCTCGTCGACGTAGACGCGGAGAGGAAGCGTCTGAGGAAGGCCATCGCCGACGGCGAGGCCGATATCGGACGATCCCGAGCCAAGCTGGCCAACCCGAACTTCCGGGACCGTGCTCCCACCGAGGTCGTCGCGGGGGAGGAAGCCAAGGTCGCCTCGGCCGAAGAACGCCTCGCCAAGCTCGGCGCTCAACTCACCGAATTGGGATAGCAGGTGACCGACTCCATCCCGAACATCGTCGACCGGACCGACGCGGAGGCGTTCCTCGACGATCGAATCGGTCAGGGCATGAAGCCGGGCCTCGAGCGTATCGCGGGCGTCCTCGAGTTCATGGGGAACCCGCAGACCGACTACCCGGTCATCCATGTCGCGGGTACGAACGGCAAGACGACCGTCACGCGTCTCGTCGCCGACATCCTCGGCGCTCACGGGATCCGCACCGGCACGTTCACGTCGCCGCATCTCCATCGCCTGGAGGAGCGGTTCTCGATCGACGGAACGCCGCTGACCGCCGAGGCCTTCACCCGGGCCGTATCGGATATCGCCTGGTTCGTCGAAGAGTACGAACGTCGAACGGACAGCGGGATCACGTACTTCGAGGTCACCGCCGCCCTCGCTTTCTCCGTGTTCGCCGAGGTCGCGCTCGACGTCGCGATCATCGAAGTGGGGATGGGGGGCCGGTGGGACGCGACGAACGTGGTCGACTCAGCCGTTGCCGTGGTCACCGGGATCGCACTTGATCACGTCGAGTACCTCGGCGAGACCCTGGCAGAGATCGCGGCCGAGAAGGCCGCCATCATCGGGACCGGAGGGATCGTGGTGAGCGGGCCCCTCCCGCCCGCAGCCGAAGGTGCCGTCACCGCCCGCGTCGATGAATGCACCGCGAAGTGGTATCGCTCCGGGGACGCGTTCTCTGTCGCCGACGAGACACAGGCCGTTGGGGGGTGGATGGTCGATATCGTCGGCATCTACACGGACTACACCGAGCTCTACCTCCCGATCCACGGACGTCACCAGATCGACAACCTGGCCACAGCGATCGCCACGGCCGAGGCCTTCCTCGAGCGGGCCCTCGATATCGATGCCCTTCGGAGCGCTTTGGCGGCGACCACGCACCCGGGGCGCATCGAGGCCGTCCACCATCGTCCGCTCGTCATCATCGATGGAGCTCACAACGTCCAAGGTGTCGAGGGTCTGGCGGCTGCTCTCCGGGACGAGTTCCCGGAGACCGACTGGCATGTCGTTGCAGGCATGCGCGGAGAGCGATCTCCCGGCGAGATCCTCGAACCACTCGCCGGTCTCGCCGGTCGTCTGTGGGCGACCGCACCCGACGACCCGGATGCGATCGACGCGTCCACCGTTGCGTCGTCGGCCGGCCCCGTGCTTGGGTGCGAGACGACGGTCGTCGAGAGCGTGCCCGACGCGATCGCGGAAGCTATGAGCGCCGCCGGCGCCAAAGGAGCGGTTGTTGTCGTTGGATCGCTCTACGTGGCGGGTGAGGCACGCGAGTCTCTCATCGGGACCGGGTTCCACCCATCCGGTGTTCACGTCCGGATCGAATCCGAGATCGATGGCGACGCCGGTGACGATGACAACGACGATGACGGCTGGATAGAGACCGAGGACGCCTGGGCGGAAGCCGACGACGCCGAGTAGCCTTCCGCCGCATGGCAAATGAATCAACTTTCGTGATGGTGAAGCCCGACGGGGTGCGTCGGGGACTCGTCGGCGAGGTCGTCTCGCGGTTCGAACGAAAAGGCCTGACACTCGACAGGATGCGCATGCTGACGATCGACGATGATCTGGCCTCGCGCCACTACGGCGAGCACGTCGACAAGCCGTTTTTCGGGGAACTCAAAGCGTTCATCACGAGCGGGCCCGTCGTTGCAATGCAGTGGTCGGGCGAGTCGGCGGTCGGTGTTGCCCGGACGCTGATGGGCACGACCAATCCGGCCGAAGCGCCTCCGGGGACCATCCGCGGCGACTTGGGCCTGATCATCACCGAGAACATCGTCCACGGATCCGATTCACCGACGAGCGCCGAACGAGAGTTGGGACTCTTCTTCCAGGACCGCTAGACGAACCTATCGTTACACTGACAGCACACTCCCAGGAATTGCTCCTATGAACAGCCTTCTGTCCTTCGCAGGTCGGGACATGGCCATCGACCTCGGCACGGCGAACACCCTTGTGTTCGTTCGCGGTCAGGGCATCGTCCTCAACGAACCGTCGGTGGTCGCGATCAACACACGCGACAACCGACCCCTCGAGGTCGGCATGGCCGCGAAGCGAATGATCGGACGCACCCCGTCGTACATCCAGGCCATCAGGCCGCTGCGCGATGGTGTGATCGCCGACTTCGACGTGACCGAGAAGATGCTCCGGTACTTCATCGACAAGGTGCACACCGGTCGATTCGCCGCGCGCCCCAGGATCGTCATCTGCGTTCCCTCCGGCATCACCGGCGTCGAGCGCCGGGCGGTCGAGGAAGCCGCCTACCACGCAGGAGCGAGGAAGGCGTACACGATCGAGGAACCGATGGCCGCAGCGATCGGTGTCGGCCTTCCGGTGCACGAGCCGACGGGATCGATGATCGTCGACATCGGGGGTGGTACCACCGAGGTGGCGGTCATCTCTCTGGGCGGAATCGTCGTATCGAAGAGCATCCGGATCGGCGGCGACGAACTCGACGATGCGATCATCCAGTGGGTCAAGAAGGAATACAGCCTCATGCTCGGCGAGCGAACGGCCGAACAGGTCAAGATGGCAATCGGGTCGGCGTGGCCGTACCCCGACGAACCGGCCGCCGAGGTTCGAGGCCGCGACCTGATCACAGGTCTGCCGAAGACGATCGTGCTCTCGAGCGCGGAGATCCGCGAAGCGATCGAAGAACCGGTCGAAGCGTTCGTCGACTCGGTCAAGTACACCCTTGACAAGACGCCTCCCGAGTTGGCCGCCGACATCATGGAACGTGGCATCGTGCTCGCCGGTGGAGGTGCCCTGCTACGCGGTATCGACCAGCGACTCGTCAACGAGACGGGCATGCCGATCGTTACCGCCGAACGACCTCTACAGAGCGTGGTGCTCGGGTCGGGAGCGGTCCTGGAAGAGTTCGACGTGCTTCACGTCGTGCTCCAGTCCAGTGGCCGCGGGTGACATGGCCCCGGGTCGAAACTGATGTTCCCTTCCGGACGGCGTCTCGACCGCTCCACGGCACTGTTCATCACACTTCTGGCGGTGGGATTCCTCATCGCGACGTTCGACGTCCGCTCTTCCGGTGACAGTGTCACAACGGTGATCCGCGGCGGTGCCCAGACGCTCGCTGCTCCGATTCAAGAGGCGATCGATCTCGTCGTACGACCGGCCGTTGGATTCGTCGACGGGATCTCCAACGTCGCCGGACTCAGCGATCAGAACGAGCGACTCGAGGGGGAGGTTCGACGTCTCGAGCAGCGCCTCCTCGAGACGTCCGCTCTCGAACGGCGGGTTGCGGAACTCGAGGCGATCAACGACCTCGCGCCCCCGGAAGATCTTGCGACGGTGACGGCACGGATCTACTCCGCCGGCGCATCCACATTCGATCAGATCCGACTCATCAACCGGGGATCGGACAACGGGATCGTCGTGGGACAGGCCGTCGTCGACGAGGACGGTCTCATCGGCCGGATCGATCTCGTCACCAAGTCCTCCGCCCGGGTGCGTCTCATCACCGATCCGCTGGTCTCGGTCGGCGTTCGGGTGCAGGACACCAATCACACCGGCGTGGTCACCGGACGGGGCGACGATCTGCTCCGTCTCGACATGTTCGATGCGACGGAACCCGTACGCGAAGGAGCGGTTGTTCTCACCGATGGGAGCCTGTTCCCTCCGGGGATCGTCGTGGGGTTCGCCGATGAGACGAAATCGGCGGACGTCGGATTTGCCTTGAGGGTCACCGTCGATCCGGCGGCCGCGTTCTCGCAACTCGACTTCGTGAAGGTCGTCGTCGGATGGTCACCGCTCGACGCCGATGTGGAAGACCGCGATCCACTCGTCAAGGCTCCCTCCTTCACTGAGCCGAGATTGGGGGGAGCATGACAAGCGGGAAGGTCATCATCGCTCTCGGTCTTGTCGTGGCGGCGGTGCTCATCCAGACGACCGTCTTCCAGCACATCCGTCCGCTCGGGTATGCACCGGCGCTCGGGATGCTCACGGTGATCGCCCTTTCGCGCTTCCTCGATCCGGAACAGGCTCTCTTCGTCGCGTTCACCGGGGGGTTCTTCCAGGACCTCCTGAGTGCTTCGCCACTCGGGCTGTGGGCCAGCACGTTCACCGTCGTCGCGTTCATCGCGTTGAAGGTACGCGATCGTGAGATCGCAGGAACGCCAGCGGTCCTTCTCGGAGTGTTTGGTCTCACCGTGATCGGGCAGCTGACCTATGCGGTCCTCGGCACGTTGTTCGGGCAAGGGATCATCAATCGTCCCGAATTCATCGGACACGTCTTCGTGCCGGCGTTGTACAACGTGGTCCTCGCTTACCCGATCTTCTGGCTCACGAAGGTCACGGTCAGGCCCCCCGAACGGACGTGGGCGGCATGACCGGCACATGGCGCCTCGCCGGTGTAGGCATCGTTCTGGCGGTGATGCTCGGTGCTCTGGGCCTTCGTCTCTGGACGATCCAGGTAACCGAGACCGACGAATACAACGCAGAGGCCGAACGGAACCTGATCCGTGTGGTTCCGACACCCGCCCCCCGGGGAGACGTCTTCGATCGCAACGGTGAACTCCTCGCCGGGACGAGGGCGTCGCTTGCCGTGGTCGTCGACATGGGCCTTCTGGAAGACGATTTCGAGGAGGATCTTGCCGGGCGCCTCTCAGCGTTTCTCGATCAACCGGCCAGCGAGATCCTCGATCGTTTCGAGAGAGCCAACTCCGGGGCCCAGATCATTCTTGCTGAGGACCTCACCGAACGGCAGGCGTTGGTCCTCTTCGAGCACCGCGAGGACTTTCCCGGGGTCGCGGTGATCCCGCAACCGATCCGCGACTACCCGGGCGGGGAGCTCGCTGCTCAAGTGCTGGGGTACATCGGCAAGCCGTCCGAGGCAGACCTCGAGCGCCCCGGCGTGAAGGGGACCGACGTCGTTGGCAAAGCGGGCATAGAACGTTTCTACGACGATCAGCTTCGCGGAACCGAAGGGGTCATCAAATACCAGGTCGATGCCGGCCGTTCGGTACTGCAGCGGCTCGGAGAGCAGGAGTCGACCCCCGGAGACAACCTCATTCTCACGATCGACAGCGGCATCCAAGCCCAACTTCAGGAGTCGCTCGAGGCCGGCCTCAGTTTGGCAAGAGACCTTGAGATGGCTCAGCGAGGAGAAGCGCTGGCCAAGGAGAACGGGAGCATCGCGAGCCGGCTGTTCCTGGCCCGGGAGGCGCTGCAACTCGAGGCTGAGCGCGCCGCCCTCGAGGCGGAGGCTGCCGCGGCCGACCCGGACGAGGCCGACACCGTCACCGACGAGGACAGTGTCGCCGTCGATTCGGTCGTCGAGATCGATGAAGGCGAAGTCCTCGGATCGCTCTATCCGGGCCTCCCGATCGATGATGAGGGTGTGTGCGTTCCGGTTCAGCGGGTCGAAGTCGGCGTGGCCAACCGAACACTGCTTTCCGGGATCGACGAACGGACCATGCGACTCGAGGCGGTCGTAACGGACCGATCCCGACGCATCGCCGTCGTCGACATCGACGGCGAGAGGTTCGAGGTTGAAGAAGGGGATTCGTTCGCAACGACCCTGCGCGCGATCGCGATCACCGACGATGGGATCGTTGCTTCACATTCGGATGCCTGGTGTCCGGTTCGAGCGGTCGGAGTCGTAGAAGATCCCAATGATGGTTCGATCATCGCGATGGCGTCGTACCCGTCGTTCGATCCGTCTGCGTTCGTGAGCGGACTCACGCAGCGCGAGTGGGAGAGTCTCGGAACCATCAACGCTTTCACGAACTTCGCCGTTCAGGGCCAGTACGCCCCGGCGTCGACGTTCAAGGCCGTCTCGTACGTGCTGGCCCTCGAGGAGGAGATCTACCCGCTGGATCGCCCGGTGGGTGACCGTGTTCTGGGGGACGGTGGATCCGAGGCCGCGCCGCCGGGGGATGAAGATGCCGAGGTTCCACCCGGCGACGAGGAGGGTGAGGTTCCGTCGGACGACGAGGGTGCAGACGAAGTGGAAGCTCCCGCTACGCCCGCCCCATCCGACGAGGAACTGCAGCCGCTGACGTCAGACACCGACCTCTACAACTGCACCGGAAGCCTTCGCTTCCAGTTCAGCGATGGATCGTCCCAGGTGTACCGGGACTGGAAACGCAACGGGCACGGTCCGCTCGACCTCCACGGTGCACTCCAGGCATCGTGCGATCTCTACTTCTGGGAGATCTCGCTCCGGATCTGGAACGAGCGCTCGGACGAGACGGGAATCAACAACGAGGACCTGTGGCAGGAGTGGGCCCGCTCGTTCGGGTTCGGCACCGAGACCGGGATCGACCTTCCGTTTGAGAAACCCGGCCTGATTCCAGACCGGCAGTGGTTCCGTGAGGAACAGAGGAAGGACACTGGACGGGTTCGCGCGACCGGACCGTGGGTCGGCGGAGACTTGATGAACGCGATCGTCGGCCAGGGAGCGGTTCTCGTCACGCCGCTTCAGTTGGGGAACGGTTTCTCGGCGATGCTCAATGGCGGCACGCTGTGGAAACCCCGCGTTCTCTCGGAGACCGTAGACCAAGATGGCAACGTTGTCAGCGAGAATCCGAAGACGGTCATGGAGACCATCGACATCGATCCGGCGACGACGCGGGCACTGCGACGCGACTTCCAGCAGGTCGTCAACGGGCCGATCGGCACCGCCCGGGACGCCTTCGTCGGGTTCGGCCCGGGAGTGGCGACTGTGGGTGGCAAGACCGGGACTGCGGAGATCATCAAGGCAGAGGAGGACGTCCAAGAGGTCGATACGGCGTGGTTCATCGGAGTGGCCCCGGTGCTGTCTCCTGACTACGTCGTGACCGTGGTCGTTGAGCGGGGAGGGTCGGGAGGGCGAGTGGCCGCGCCGGTCGCGCGCCAGGTCCTGCAGTACATTCTGAACGGTGAAGGAGCGGTGACGCCGATCCAAGCCGGGGCGGACATGGACTGATGCCGACCACGACCGATCGCAGCCAGGTCTCACTGCTCCGGCGGGACCGGAAGCTTCGCCCCGACTGGCTCCTCCTGGGCGCCTACGTGGCGCTGTCTGCTTTCGGGCTCTTGATGATCTACACGGCTTCGGCCCCCCGTCTCGAGGCACTCGACGTGAGCCCGACCCGCGAGGTCGAGCAGCAGGCCGCGTTCGTGCTGATCGGGTTCATGGCGTTCGGTGTCGTATCATTGATCAAGGTCGCCACGATCCGTCCGTGGGTTTCGGCCATCTACCTCGGTTCCGTCGTCACCCTGATCCTCGTTCTGAGTCCACTCGGGTCTTCGGTAAAGGGGGCGCAACGATGGATGCAGCTCGGACCGATCCGGTTCCAGCCGTCTGAGATTGCGAAATTGGCTGTCATTCTCGCTCTTGCCGCGCTGCTGTCCGCCGCCGCCCGGCCGATGCGGTGGGATCGGGTGATGCGGGCGGTCGCGCTCGTCGCCGTACCGGCGGTGCTCATCTTCCGGCAGCCGGATCTCGGAACCATGCTCGCCTTCGGCTTCATCGCCGGCATCATGGTCTTCGTCGCGGGCGCGACCTGGCGACAGATGGCGGCGCTGACCGTTGCCGGGGTCATCGGCACCGTCGCCCTGTTCCAAGTGGGGCAGATCAAGGAGTACCAGATCACGAGGCTGACCGCGTTCCTCGACCCGGTGACCGATGTTCTAGGGGCGCAGTACAACCAGTTCCAGAGTCAGGTCGCGATCGGTACCGGGGGGCTGTTCGGCAAGGGATTGTTCAACGGGACTCAGACGAATCTCCGTTTCGTTCCCGAGCAGTCGAGCGACTTCATCTTCACGGCCGTCGGCGAGCAGCTCGGTTTCGTCGGAAGCCTTCTCGTGCTTGTGCTCTTCGGGATCGTCATCTGGCGTGTGCTCGTGTCGGCGGCGAATGCGACGGATCGATTCGGTCAGCTGATAGCGACAGGGGTCGCAGCGCTCCTTGCTTTCCATGTCTTCGTCAATGTCGGCATGACCATTCGGCTGATGCCGGTAACCGGCCTCCCGCTTCCGTTCATGTCATCGGGTGGCACGGTGTTCGTGATGATGAGTGTCGCTCTAGGGCTTGCCCACTCGATCTGGATGCGCCGATCGGCGCTCCCGGGGGAGCGCTCCGCCCAGGTCTAGCTGCTCACTCGGTCTACAGTGACCGTTCATGCACCGACGCTCCCACCAGGGCTGGATCGAGGTCATCGCGGGGCCTATGTTCTCGGGGAAGAGCGAAGAGCTCATCCGCCGGGTGACCCGGTACGGCATCGCCAGGATCCCGGTCCAAACCTTCAAACCCCAGATCGACACCCGGTACTCCACCGGAGAGGTCGTCTCGCACTCGAACCTTTCCACCGTGGCGATTCCGGTCGCCGACTCGAGCGAACTGCTCCACGCCGTGGAGGATCGAACGATCGTGATCGGTATCGACGAAGGGCAGTTCTTCGATGACGGCCTCGTCGACGTGGCCATGGATCTGGCCGCTGCCGGCAAGCAGCTGATCATCGCCGGTCTGGATCTCGACTACCTCGGCCGACCGTTCGAGCCGATCCCATCGCTGATGCTGCGCGCCGAGTACGTGACGAAGGCGCTCGCTGTCTGCCATCGGTGCGGAGGACCGGGCCTGTTCACGCAGCGAGTGGTCCAATCCGATGAACTGGTGGTCCTCGGCGCCCAGGACGCCTATGAAGCCCGATGCCGTCTCTGCTACAACCCCGACGAAGCAAGGCAGGAAGAGTTGGGGTTCAGTAGTTCAGTAGATCAGTAGATCAGTGCTGGTCTACTCGTTACTGAGCTACTGATCTACTTCGGTCGATTGCCCCGGATTAGACCGGTCGGCACGCTACTCTCGCTTTCAGACGACCGCAGAGCGCGGTCGCCATTTCCGACCTGGGACCATCGAGAAGCACACGCGCATGCTCAACGTCTACCGGCACTTTGCGACGATCGATCACCGAGATTCCATCGTGCCCGACCTCACGTTGAAACCATTCGTGCACGAACCTCGCCGGATCCCGGGAACCTCGAAGGAGTTCATTGATGGGATTGTTCCGGAAGAAGACCGTGAGCGTGGTGCGCCGCGGATCTGCGACAGAAGAGCGCACGGTGCGCACGGTCGGTGGCGAATCCGTCACCATTCGCCGATTCTCGACCGCTGAAGCGCCGACTACCAGAGTCCCGGCGAAGCAGAAACGGCAGCCGAAGAAGAAGCAGGCGCGCACCGATCAGCGACGTCGACGTCGACCGGCCCACGTCGAGGTTGCCCCACCACCGGACACAGCCCGCAAACAGATGCTTGTGCGCTCCATGCCGCACCAGACTCAGATCGTGGTCCTCGAGGGTCCGGTTCTCGTCGAGCACTACGTCGCTCGCTCCGACAAGAGATCTCTCGTCGGCAACGTCTATCTCGGCAAAATCCGCAACGTGCTCCCCGGGATGGAGGCGGCGTTCA
>JAUXCV010000307.1 GCA_030618675.1 Acidimicrobiia bacterium
ACCCCGTGTTCGAGAGCGTGTGGAACCGGGACCGGATCGAGTCCATCGAGATCACCGTCGCCGAGGATCTCGGAGTCGGAACACGTGCCGGGTACTACGGATCGGCCGGTGCGCTGCGAGACATGATTCAGAACCACCTCACCCAGGTGCTCGCCCTGGTCGCCATGGAACCGCCGATCTCGTTCGACGCCGACCAAGTCCGCACCGAGAAGGTCAAGGTGATCGAAGCCATCGCACCGATCCGACGGGAGAACATTGTCTTCGGCCAGTACGATG
Organism: Acidimicrobiia bacterium; assembly: GCA_030618675.1. Classification (GTDB taxonomy): domain Bacteria; phylum Actinomycetota; class Acidimicrobiia; order Spongiisociales; family UBA5794; genus JAHEEL01. Next base: position 277 of record JAUXCV010000307.1, read on the forward strand.
CAGGTGAGATCGACGGCACAGCGGTCCCCGGCTATCGGGATGAAACCGGCGTCGCACCCAATTCCAGGACCCCCACATTCGTCGGCCTCAAACTCGAGGTCGACACGTGGAGATGGAGAGGCGTGCCCTTCTACCTTCGCACCGGCAAGCGACTTCCGAAGCGCCTTACCCAGATCGCGGTGACGTTCCAACGCCCGCCGCTCTGCATCTTCCACGGACATCGGGATTCGTGCGTCATCGACCCCAACGTGCTCCTGATCACGCTACAACCCGGTGAAGGGTTCACACTCAGTTTCAACGTGAAAGCACCCGGGGAGTCGTTCGCTCTCGACACGCAGCTGTTGAGCTTCAGCCACAGCGACGTGTACGGGAAACTCCCCGACGCCTATCAGACGTTGATTCTCGACGTCATCGAAGGAGACCAGACACTGTTCGTGCGCTCGGATGAGGTCGACGCGTCCTGGCGCCTCTACGACCCGCTCCTCGACTACCGCCCGGAACCGCACCGCTACGAAGCCGGGACCTGGGGTCCTGCTGTGTTGGATCAGGGGTTGGCGCTGGGTGGGGAGGCGTGGATGGGAAGTTGAAGAGCGGACAGCTCACAGCCAACAGCCAGAACGAAGAACATGCTCTATCTGTCCGCTGTCCGCTGTCTCTCCTAGCGGGGGCGATAGACGTCGGCACGATGATCGATGTAGAGCACACGAACTGTGTGGTGTTCTCCGCCGATTTCGTAGACCACGCGGTATGCGCCCACTCGTGCCGAGTGGAGACCGGCCAGATCACCGCGGAGCGGCTTGCCGACGCGATGCGGATTCTCGAGAAGGGGACCCAGCAGGAACTCGACAACCGCCAAAGCGATCTTCGCCGGAAGGCGATCGATAGATCGCCGGGCGGGTGCGGCAACTACCAGATCCCATGCGGTCACGGTCTCTCGTCACGAAGCCGTTGCCTCATGGCTTCGATCTCTCCTCTTGTTGCGACGTCTCCGCTCTCGACGGCAGCTCTTCCTTCTTCGATCCCGCTCATGGCAGCCGGATCGGAGAGGATCGCTACGGTCTCTTCGACCGCCTCGAGATCGTCGACGCTGAGAAGAACCGCCACCGGACGACCGTTTCGAGTGACCGTGACCCGATCATGGGTGGTCACGATCTCGTCGACAACCTCCGAGAGCCTTGCCTTGACCTCGGACAGGGGCAGTACGTTCGTCATGACTAGAATTATAGTCTATTCAAGCGCCTCGTGTCGACCCTATCCGCTGTCCGCTGCTCTACACCAGGCGAACGATGTCACCCAACGCGAACACGGGACCCACGTCGATCCCGAGGAACTTCGTGTACAGCTCTGGTGGGACGCTGATATCGGCGAGATAGAGTTCGCCGATGTGATCCTCAACGCCCGGCGCCCTAAGTCCCTCCTTGGGGAGCGCGAGTGTCATCGTCGCCGTCGCCCGGATCGCAGGTTCGAACACGGTTCCCGTCGTTGTGTCGACACCCGACGGTGCGTCGAGAGACAGGACGGGAGCCCGCTGGTCGTTCGCCCAGCGGATCAGCGTTCCCGCCTCACCACGCGGTGCACCCTGGAGGCTGTACCCGATCATGCCATCGAGCACGAGGTCCGCTGTTCCAACGGTTCTCATGTCGACCTCAAAGCCGATCGTGACTCCCATCCTGAGCAACAGGTCGAGTTGCTCGCCTGGGACGGGGGCAAACCCTTCCGCTGGTTTCGTCACGAAGACACTGACAGCGGCCCCGTAGTTATGGAGCCGACGGACCGCGACGAGGGCGCCGCCGCCGTTTCCTCCGGTCCCTGCGAGCGCGACAACCGGGCGGCCACGAGGATCGCCGTCGAGGAATCGTTCCCGTGCGAGGTGAGCGAGGTTCCTGCCGGCGTTCTCCATCATCCGGACGAGATCGATCCTGTAGTCCTCCATCATCGCCCGGTCGACTTCGATCATCTGATCGGTCGTGAGATACGGCACATCGGAAGCGGAGATGTTCGGAATCATCGTTTCAACACCGCAGGATAGGACGGAGTAGTCGGCTGCCGGTATCCGGTAGTCGCTGTTCGCCGGCTGCTGTTGTCGATTCCTGTCCCCCGGTGCTGAACGCGCCGAATGGAGGGGCCGCCGGAACGGCCCCTCCATTCGCTTGCCTCTGTTCGTCGTCAGGTCGTCTTCGCGATCTCGCGGATGCGGATCGACTGGAATCGAATCACGTAGATGATCGTGCCGAGACCAAGGGCGATGGCGAACAGGTACAGCTGGACGGCGAAGCGGCGTACCGCCTCGAGCCAGATGTCCCACCCCTCCGCGCCGACGAGCGTCCATGTCTCTGCGTTGACCTGGACACCGACGACGACGTGTCCGATGACCGCAGCCATCAGGATCATCATCGCCATTGCCATCAGACCGATGAATGCCTTGGCGGTTGCGGGCATCTTGAGGGCCTTCACCTCGCTGCCGGCCGCCTCC